>CAZKCK010000220.1:0-6341 GCA_964550695.1 uncultured Bacteroidales bacterium
GGTTTTGTCATTTTTCATAACTTGCACAAAAAAACTCATGGAGCGCGAAAATAAATCAAAAACCATTCGCGAATGGGCTGAGGATGACCGCCCGCGTGAAAAACTTTTACTGAAAGGCAAAGCAGCGCTAAGCGATGCCGAATTGGTTGCCATTCTGATTGCATCCGGAAACAATGAAGAATCGGCAGTAGATTTGTCAAAAAGAATACTCAGTGGTGCCGGTGACAGCCTTGTTGCCCTTTCGAGGCAAAGTGTAACCGAACTGACTAAATTTAAAGGGATTGGTGAAGCCAAGGCTATCAGTATAGTAGCTGCGCTGGAACTTGGACGACGACGTCAGGCTGAACCCCCGAGCGAAAAAAAGAAGATTGCTTCGAGTCGTGATGCTTTTGAAATCCTCCAACTTCATCTTGCTGATGCAGAGTACGAAATATTTGGCGTACTGCTGCTTAACAGGGCCAATAATCCAATAGGTTTTCCGCATATTATCAGCGAAGGCGGAACCAGCGGAACAGTGGCCGACCCGAGACGAATCCTCAGGCTTGCCATCGAATACAATGCATCAGGACTGATCCTCAGCCATAACCATCCATCCGGAAACCTGACGCCAAGTGATGCGGACATCAAACTGACAAAAAAAATCAGGGAAGCAGCTTTGCTGATTGATGTAACCCTGCTTGATCACCTCATCATTTCGGGTAACCGATTCTACAGTTTAGCTGATGAAGGCCAGATTTAACAGAAAGGATTGCCGGCTCAATGGGACTATTCCTGAAAAATGAAAGAGTCATGTACAAACATTTAAAGCCGATGATGCGAAAAAGTTGTACCTTTGCCACGCAAAATCATAGAAAAATTCTGTTCATTTTCAGAAAATAATTCTGTAGAGCCTTGGTTTCAGGAAAAATATGTATATTTGCACCCCTAAAAATTTGAATAAACCCAGTAAGCTAAAGTCATGTATTTAACGTCAGAAGTTAAGAAAAACATTTTTAAAGAACACGGCAAATCTGAAGCCGATACCGGTACGCCAGAAGGCCAGATTGCTCTTTTTACCTTCAGGATCAACCATTTAACCCAGCACCTGAAAGCTAATAAGAAAGATGTGTTTACACAGCGTTCACTCGTATTATTGGTAGGTAAAAGGCGTAAACTGCTTGATTACCTCCGCATGAAAGAAATTTCACGCTACAGGGAGATTATCAAGAAACTGAACATCAGAAAATAACCCATTAAGGGTACAATATAAAGTATCAGGAAAGGCAATTTGAGATTGCCTTTTTTGGTATTTACTGTTTTGTAAATTCAATAATATCAGAAACTCAGTGATGTTAAGGGTTTCGGGAAACCGGACCGTTCTCTGATCTGGTTACTGAGGTTTCTTCCCACAGGGGGTGGAAATCTGTCAACCAATAAAAAAGAAAATTTTATGCAAGTTATTACAAAAAAATTCAACCTGCCCGATGGAAGAGAAATCTCCATCGAAACCGGAAAACTGGCGAAGCAGGCTGACGGATCAGTAGTGGTAAGGATGGGCGACACCATGCTGCTGGCTACGGTGGTTTCGAACAAAGAAGCCAAGGAAAATGTAGATTTTATGCCTTTGAGCGTTGAATACCAGGAAAAATATGCCTCCACAGGCCGCTTTCCCGGTGGATTTTTTAAACGTGAGGCACGCCCTTCAGAATACGAAATATTAATCGCCCGGCTTGTTGACAGGGCTTTACGTCCCTTATTCCCGAGCGACTACCATGCTGAAACACAGGTACTGATTACCCTGATTTCAGGTGAAATAAATGTATTGCCCGATGCACTTGCCGCCCTTGCGGCTTCATCAGCATTGGCAGTTTCCGATATTCCCTTCAACGGACCTATTTCTGAACTAAAAGTTGGCCGTATCAACGGTACTTTTATCGCCAATCCTACTGTTGAAGAACTCGGAAAATCAGACATTGACATTATGGTGGCAGCCACGGCTGATAACATCATGATGGTTGAAGGCGAACTGAAAGAAGTATCTGAAGCCGATATGGTTGCAGCACTTAACTTCGCACATGAAATCATCAAAATCCAGTGTCAGGCACAGATTGAACTTGCAGCTCAGGTCGAAAAAGCATCGCCTAAGCGGACCTACTGCCATGAATTTAATGATGAGGATTTCAGAGCAAAGACAAATGAATTCTGTTACGGCAGAATTTTCGATATAGCCAGCAAAGCATCCGCGAAACACGAACGCTCAGCAGCATTTGAAGCTGTTTTGGCTGATTTTATCGCTACGCTTACTGATGAGGAAAAAGCCACCAAGGCGGCTATGCTGAAACGCTATTTCCATGATGTTGAATGGAAAGCGGTAAGAGATGTAATCCTCGACAAACGCACACGCCTCGATGGCCGTGCGCTGGATGAAATCAGACCTATCTGGAGTGAAGTGAACTATTTGCCTTCGGCACATGGTTCAGCAATCTTTACACGTGGTGAAACACAGTCGCTTACCAGTGTAACTCTGGGTACAAAACTCGACGAACAAATAATTGACGGTGCTGTGATTGAAGGAAAAAGCAACTTTATCCTGCATTACAACTTTCCTCCTTTCTCAACAGGCGAAGCAAAACCCGTACGCGGAACAGGTCGTCGTGAAATCGGGCATGGAAATCTGGCGCTCAGGGCATTAAAATTTGTATTGCCTTCAAAAGAACTGAATCCTTATACCATACGCATCGTTTCAGATATTCTTGAATCCAACGGTTCATCATCAATGGCAACGGTATGTGCCGGAACGCTGGCACTGATGGATGCAGGTGTTAAAATCACCAAACCGGTTTCAGGCATAGCCATGGGACTCATAACTGACGGTTCAACTGGGAAATACGCTGTACTTTCCGATATTCTGGGCGATGAAGATCATCTGGGTGATATGGACTTTAAGGTTACCGGAACCGTTGACGGCATCACTGCCTGCCAGATGGATATCAAGGTTGACGGACTATCTTCAGAGATACTGGCTGCAGCACTTGAGCAGGCACGCCGCGGAAGGCTGCACATTCTCGGAGAACTTGCCAAAACCATCACCGAGCCACGCGCTGATTACAAACCCTTTGTGCCGCGTATCGTACAGATTAAGATTCCAAAAGAATTTATCGGTGCCATTATTGGCCCGGGTGGAAAAATTATTCAGGAAATGCAGCGTGAGACCAAATCAACCATCGTTATTGAAGAAGTTGGTGAATTTGGAGTTGTTGACATTGTTGCCGTTGACCGCGCATCGATTGACGCTGTAATGGCAAGGATCAGAGGGATTGTTGCAATTCCCGAGGTTGGCGAAACCTACACCGGAAAAGTTAAAAACATTCAGGCTTTCGGAGCCTTTATTGAAATTATGCCGGGCAAAGACGGACTGCTCCATATTTCGGAAATTGACCATTCAAGGGTGAAGGATGTAAATGACGTGCTGAAGGTGGGTGATGTGGTAACGGTAAAACTTATTGAGATTGACAAAGCCAGCGGAAAGCTCAAACTTTCGCGCAAAGCCCTGTTACCCAAACCAGAAAATAACAAATAATTAGTGAAACTTTAATGTGCAGCAGCCGTACAAATGATTCACGGTTAAAAAATACCATATGAGGCAATTAAAAATTACAAAACAGGTAACCAATAGGGAAACCGCATCCTTAGACAAGTATCTGCAGGAAATCGGGAAAGTGGAACTTATTACTGCCGATGAAGAAGTTACGCTAGCCCAGAAGATTAAGGCCGGTGACCAGGCTGCTTTGGAAAAACTAACCAAAGCCAATCTGCGTTTTGTAGTTTCAGTATCAAAGCAATATCAGAATCAGGGATTAAGCCTCCCTGACCTGATTAATGAAGGAAACCTTGGGTTGATTAAAGCAGCCCAGCGTTTTGATGAAACCCGCGGCTTCAAATTCATTTCCTACGCCGTATGGTGGATCCGGCAGTCAATTCTTCAGGCGCTCGCTGAGCAATCAAGGATTGTCAGGCTCCCGCTCAACAAAATTGGCTCCATCAACAAGATTAACAAGGCCTACGCAAAACTTGAACAACAGTTTGAACGTGAACCGAATTACGAAGAGATTGCAGGCATCCTGGAAATCTCTGAGAATGAGGTAAAAGAATCGCTGCGTAACTCAGGCCGCCACATCTCGATGGACGCCCCGCTTGTGCAGGACGAGGATAACACCATGTACGATGTAATGCGTACTGAAGACGGGCCAACCCCCGAAGCTGGACTTATATACGAATCTCTCCGCAAGGAAATCGACAGGGCCATACTTACGCTTACCCCGCGTGAGGCTGATGTGATCAGGTTGTATTTTGGCCTCGAAGGCCAGCACCCGATGACCCTTGAAGAAATCGGTGAGAAATTCGACCTGACCCGTGAAAGGGTTCGCCAGATCAAGGAAAAGGCTATCAGAAGACTGAAACATACTTCACGGAGCAAAATCCTGAAAAGCTACCTCGGATAAAGTAATTTATACACTTGAACAGAAAGCCCCGGCCATAAAAACCGGGGTTTTTTATTGCACTGAAACAAAAGAAACCTGAAAACATCATTGGATTTTTATAGGATACCTATAAAAACACCATTGTAATTTTATAGGATGCCTATAAAAACACCATTGTAATTTTAAATGTTGTATCTTTGCAGAAAAAATACCATATCCGATGGAGCGCTTTATAACCAGAAAACTTATTGAATGGAAAAATAAGCCAAACAGGAAACCCCTTATTGTAAGAGGTGCCAGACAAACCGGTAAATCCTATACACTTACATCTTTTGGCAAAACACATTTTGAGGGTACGGTTCATATCGTAAACTTCGAGAAACGCATTGACTGGCATGATGTTTTCAAACCAAATCTGGATGCATCAAGAATAGTGAATGAATTGGAGATTTTATTGGGTTCACGCATTGAACAGGGAAAGGATTTGCTTTTCTTTGACGAGATACAGGAATGTCCGGAAGCCATACAATCGTTGCGCTATTTTTATGAACAGCTACCCGGATTACATATTGTGGCAGCAGGCTCGCTACTTGAATTTGCCCTTTCGGATATTGCTTTCCCGGTCGGACGCGTACAACTTCTGAACATGTATCCCATGACCTTTGCGGAATATCTTCTGGCAACAAACAAATCATCTGCGGCAGATTTAATAAGAGATGAAGTCAAACAACTCTCCGACCCTATCCATAAAATGCTGAACGATGAACTTAAAAAATACATGTTTATAGGAGGAATGCCGGAATGTGTTAAAACATACGCTGAAACGAATAAACTAAGCGATGTATCTGAAGTTCAAACTGACCTGATTGCAACATTCCGTCAGGACTTTGGAAAATATGCCGGCAAAGCTGATAAAACGTGCCTGAATTCTGTGCTACTTTCGATACCACAACTAATTGGAAATCAGATAAAATACACCGCACTTGCAGAGGGGTTCACAACTCCTACAATCCGAAAAGCTTTTGAATTACTTGAGACTGCCAGGTTAATTAAAAAAAACAAATCCACCTCCCCGGCAGGGATTCCACTTGGCAGCAGCGCTTCAGAAAAAAAATTTAAAGCTATTATGCTTGACACCGGATTGTTATCATGTTTATCAGGGATGAATCTTGCACAGGAATTTCAAAAACAGAACCTACTTTCAGTATTCCGGGGCAATCTGGCCGAACAATTTGTTGGTCAGGAAATCATAGCTACCACTGATTCAGATCTTTATTATTGGTCAAGAGAGGCAAAAAACAGCAATGCCGAAACAGATTACCTGATTGAAAAAAACGGTGATATCATTCCTGTTGAAGTAAAAAGCGGCAGTTCAGGAAGTTTAAAAAGCCTTCACCTGTTAATGTCAAAATATCCAGACATTAAAACATCCTATGTTTTTTCAGATGCTCGATACAGAACGATTCCGGAACAGAAACTCACTTTTATCCCATTGTATTTTACAGGTTCAGCATGTATAAATGCCCTGAAATGATTCTGTTGGCTATCTGAAAAAAAACTTTCCATTAAAACATAAATACAAACGCAAGGCTCACATACTGGTCCCCAAAATTTGTAACCAGATCCTGATCAATCTGATACGGAGCAAAATGGTAACTCAAATCCATTCCAATGCTGTTTGTGTTGAAAATCCGCTTACGGAAACCACCACCAAGCGTCAGGTCAAAACTTTCAACACCATAATACCTGCTGGTGGCATTTCCATTTTGATCATACGTCCAGTCTTCTTCCGGCTTCTCAATATCCGTATCAATATAGGCAAGCCCGAGTCCGGCATTCAGATTCAAGGCCAGTTCAGGTGAAATAAAAAACTCTTTCTTC
>CAZKCK010000221.1:0-6325 GCA_964550695.1 uncultured Bacteroidales bacterium
TCTACGAGTAAAGGTTTTTTGCCTCCAAGAATGACCACAACACAGCGCGATGCGATTACTCAACCGGTAGTCGGTCTTACCATTTACAATACCACCAAAAACGGCAATGAAACATATAATGGTTCCTCCTGGGTTGGCAATACTCACTATATCGGCGAAAGTTATGGCGGAGGTATCGTATTTTATGTCTATGACAATGGGCAGCACGGGTTGATTGCGGCCGCTGTAGACCAAAGTACAGATATTCAATGGTATAATAATGGAATATACAGAATAACCGGGACTACCGGCAACGGGGTGAATGCCGGCGTCATGAACACGGCCATGATCGTAGCCACACAAATGGAAGATGGTCCATATGGAAATTTTGCCGCAAAAGTTTGTGCGGATTATTCAGTGACTATGGATGGGGTTAGATATGGAGATTGGTATTTGCCGTCAAAATATGAGTTAAATCTATTACGTGAACAAAGAGCAGTCGTTGGCGGCTTTGTCAATGAACACTATTGGAGTTCCTCCGAGGTCAGTACCGGCTCCGCGTGGGGGCAGATCTTCAGCAGTGGCTCCCAGTACGAATACGATAAAAACCTCCACTTTCATGTGCGTGCTGTCCGGGCTTTTTGACAATTTACCCATTTATTTACTGCATAGCGATCGGATTTATTATGGAATATATCATAGTAGTGCACTTTACATTTATGCACAAGGATATCCCCCATGGTTTTAAGGCTTTTTAGAGGTAAGTGGGTGTATCATACCTAAATGTTATTTGGTGCGTAAATTGGTCGAATGGTGATGCAATCTGAGGATTTATCACTACAGCATTCCATCATTCAAAGGATCTCATTTTCGATACGGTCATTGAGATACACTACAAACAAGTAATGCTCGAATTCCAGGTCAATCGGTACATCCCGGGACTCTTTGTTCCGATATTGTAATTGGTTCATTTTAGAGGTCATGATGGGTTGGATTAGTAAAATGAAGTGGAGGAACCATTCATTTTGGAATGCTACGGTTATAAAAGGTATCAGAAAAGCTTTGGGTATTAAAAAACATTGTAACTTTATCCTCTCATTACCTTTTAATGATAATCCTGCATCAAAATACTTGTTTGCTCTGCATAGGGTAAGAAGTTACCCTTCTTCCCCAAAAAAGGTGATTTCAAGCGGGTCAGTGTCGGGGGTAAAGTCAAAGTCGGAATAGAAGCCAATAATTATTTCTTGAAATCATGCGATTATCTCCGAATTATGATGGATAACAAATACTGTAGCGATGCAGATATTACATATAAGCACAATATTGGAGGTTATCGATCAAAATAATTGCTTAAAAAACTATCAGAGATATCCCATAGTTCACTTTTCAATTTATTTGATTGGTATTTCAATGAAATGTGAGTTCTTCAATCAATATAACAACACTTTAACATGAAAAAAGTCTATTTCAGGTGTTTCCGGCTCATTGCTTTATCAGTATTATTTTTCCAGATATTTTCCAGCACTTTGTATGCAGCCAAAGTTGAAGAGCAGAAAGCCCGGATAGTTGCAGCAAACTGGTATCGACATTATGCACCTGAAACCAAAAAAGCAGCCATAATTTTAAAAGCCACTGAATACAAATACCAAGGGCGGACCAGCTTTTACATATATTCTTTCGACAAAGGTGGATTTGTCCTGGTATCTGCCAATGATGCAGTGACTCCGGTGCTGGGTTATGGATTTGACCACCCGGTTCCTGATTCAATTTCTAATGAGGCTATACAGGGGCAGTTTGATGGTTATGCCAGGCAGATTGATACAACATTTGTCTTGAATCAATCCCCAAATACTCAAACGGTTGATCTATGGAATAAGATACTTGAAAATAAAATAACAAAGACTCCGGGAATGACTGTTGGCCCCCTGTTGACTACAGTCTGGGGCCAGGGATGGCCTTACAATGCAATGTGCCCAATGGAGTCCAATGGTTCAGGTCATACAATGGCGGGTTGCGTTGCAGTCGCTATGGCCCAGATTCTTAAATATTATAATTGGCCTCCCAATGGTTTTGATACCGTTAGTTACACATACGAGGGTATTTATCCCTGGCCTTATGGAAATATCGGCGTGAATTTCGGAAATACGACCTACAATTGGCAAAATATGCCGGATGCAATTTCAGATACAAATAGCGACTTGGCACGATTGATTTTTCACACCGGGATTAGTGTGAAATCAATTTACGGATTCCCTTCAGGGGAAACCGGGGCCTATTCGGCTTCAGTTGCTGATGCGGCAGTGAGGTTTTTCAGGTACGCTTACTCCGATATAAATTTTTTTTATAGAGTGTATGGCTATACTGAAGAGGAATGGAAGTCGATGATAAAAAACGAACTGGATTCACTGAGGCCAGTACTTTACTCAGGAGCAGGTATTAATAATTCAGGCCATTCCTTTGTATGTGATGGGTATAATGAACAGGATTACTTTCATTTCAACTTCGGATGGAATGGCAGTTATAATGGTAATTATTTGTTATTAGACATAAGCCCGGGTAATTACAATTTTAATTTTGTGGACGCGGTAATAATTGGAATAAAACCAAATGATGGATCTACAATAATGCAGGATCAGACCTGGTCGGGCAATATTAATTTGCAAAAAAAACACATTGTTCTTGATCATACTACACTGAATATATTGCCGGGGACGACGGTTATATGTGAACCAAAATCCTCCTTAAGTGTTTCCGGGATACTCAAAGCTCAAGGAACAATTACCGATTCAATTATATTTACGGCGTCAGACACTTCTCTCAGGTGGCGTGGATTAAATTTAAATAAGGGAAACTATACGGAAACCGATACGATGTCATTGTCTTACTGTAACATCGAATATTCAATCTATGGCGGAGTTAATATTGATGGATTGGAAAGGTTCAATATTTCGCATTGTACGATAAGAAGGAACAAAAAGCATTGCTATATTTCAGAGAATGCAGCACAAACATTATGGGGCCCTGTTTGGGGTGGTGGTATCTCCATTACCAATGCCAAAGGAGATATCTCAAATAGTCTGTTTTCTGAAAACTGGACATGGGGAACAGGTGGAGCAATTGGCATTGATTATCCGGATTTGACGAACATGAATTCCAGGATAATTATTGCAAATAATGTTTTTAATAAGAACTCCGCCCGTTTGCATGGGGGCGGTATTTGCTCATATGGAGGAAGTGCTAAAATTTCCAATAACACATTCACCCTCAATGATGGGACGGAAGGAGGTGCGATTGCCCTTAAAAATGCATTGTATGATTCAATAAACGACTACCCGCTGATTTTATCCAATTATTTTCAAGGGAATTCAGGAGCATTTGGGGCAGGGGCCTATATATACTGCTCAGATGCTTTCATCATCAATAATACTTTTAGAGATAATAATGTTCTTGGATGGGGGGGAACTTGTTTGACACTTATTAGTGGAGATCATCTATCGGAAAATAAAGTTATAAATAACTCTATGATCGGTGGAAGTATTGGTATTAATGGCCCTGACCTGTTCAAGCCACTTTTTTACAACACGTTAATCTATTCCGGCTACGATTTAACCGAAGCAATATCTCCACAAATAAGAATTGAAAATTCCAATATAAATCCCATTTTCTTTAATTGCTATATTCAACAGGACAGCCTTGATTTTTCAGGAAAAGCATTGACTTCTTATTTTTCTGACACTACTTTTTATAAGAATAATATATCAATCCTCCCCCCCCGTCTCAACTCTGATCAGTTGCGAACGGTGAAGAAAAATTCACCATGCATTGATACTGGGTTAGACGAAGTGTTTCCCTTATGGATTACCGGCCAAGATTGTGCGGGAAATCAAAGAATTAAAAGAAGTATTGATATTGGTGCCTGTGAAAATCAATCGGATACGATTTTTCCAACCATAATTGAGAACATTCCTGCAAAATTTTCGTGCGTTAACGATACTCTACTGGTTGCCTTGAAATATCGAGGTGAGAATGTAAACTTTCGTTGGTACATAAATGATAGTTTATTACCCGAATGTACTGACGACACTTTACTTCTGACGCTTGTTCAAGTACAAACTGACGGACTATTAAAAGGATTGATCTGCAACTCATTTGGATCGGATTCCATACTGTTTGAGCACCATGTTTTTAGTCAATTACCTTCTGAAATTAATGCAATTTATGGGCCGGATACTTTGCACCATTTTCAATGTTCAAGCTTCAGCATTGAAGAACAGGAAAACGCAATGAGTTACGAATGGGTTAGTTCAAGTGGAATAAAAATAACAGATATTTCGAATAATAGAAGACAAGTTACCATCGAGATTTCCGATACAATCGATCACGGCTATTTGAAGGTTAGGGGAGTGAATCCATGTGGGATGGCAACAAATTTTTGCACAAAAGAGATAGTAATTGACAGTGTGCCATCCGTTCTTGGTAGCTTTACATGGGGGTACTATAACCATGAACCCTGTAAGAACACTGTTTTTGAACATTATTATGGTTTTGGAAACCCTTGCTATGACAATTTTCTTGAGAGACAATGGCAGATGCCCCCCGGTATCGACATACTCTGGTCATGGGACAATGGGGGGATTGTGCGCGGATATGTTACGGAATCTGCCCAATCTGGTATTATAAGGGTCAGGTGGTTCAAGGAAGGATATGGAGCAGGAGAATGGGCAAATTATCCTGTGACTGTTTATCCGACCACTTTAACGGCTCCGGAAAATATTATAGGTCCCGATACTATTGCCATTAACAGCACTATTTGTTTTCGCGTGGAAAACAACCCAGAAGCAAAAAATTATCAATGGTTATTTCCTACTGGTTTTGTTGTTGTGGCCGGAGAAAACACCGATTCCGTTATTGTCTACATTGATTCCTCTGTACAGGCAGGAGAAATTAAGGTTAAGTCCATAAATCCATGCACTGAAAGTCCATTTGCGATTGATTCTGTCTTTGTATCAAGTTTGTCACAATACCAAATTGTCACAAATGATACAGTTTATAATTATCAAAGTAAGTGCTTCAATGCATCTCACACAATTACTGTAGCTGGAAACGGAACCCTATTCAATGTACAAAGCGGAGGCAGTGTAACTATGATTGCTGGCCAGAATATTATTTTTCTGCCAACAACAATTGTTCAAATAGGAGGTTATTTGTCGGGATATATTGCACCTTCAGGACCGTTTTGTGCAACTCCTTCAATACCTTTAGCGATTTACACTATGGAAACACCATCGACAAACATTGAAAAGCAATCCTTCAAATTATTTCCCAACCCCACAACAGGAACGATCATCCTTGAATTTGAAATTGCAAATCCAGTTGAAAGGGTTTCTGTTGATATTTATGGAATGTGGGGTGAGAAGATTCTGGCAGAAACGCTCTTCAGAGAGCATGAGCATGAATTTTCTTTAGCCGGAAAGCCGGAAGGGGTCTATTTTATCCGTATTACAACTTGCGACAAAACTGAAACAGCAAAAATCATCAAGCAGTAGATTATATTTCCTTGGGCAACGTGTGTTTCTATTATTTCTTTAAAATAACCCAATTCTTTTGATAAGACCCATAGGAATGGCAGTCAATTTCAGTGACTTTATGGGTATTACGAATATGGGAATGAATTTTGAAAACGGCCATTTGACGTGTGTTTTACCCCTAAAACTAAGAAGAAGGCTTGAAGCCGCCTTGAAGAATCCATATAAAAGTGAGAAGAATCCTTATGTTTTCTTATGTTTTCTTATGTTTTCAAGAAGGTTCCTTATAGATCGTTATAGATAAATAAGCCAAAACCGGCATATTATTTAGATTCTTTCTAATCATGTATCGTTGTTCCGTAATTACAACGCCGTATGATCCGGGTGATGGCCCCCTGTGCACTGGCGTTTTGGATAATCAGTTCATTTATGTCTCATAAAATGCTTGCTATATATGATTAAAATGTGGATTAAAGCGTTACAGGTGATCCCCTGGATTTCGAAAGAGGAGTGGGATCACCTCGACATCATTTCACGGTGGCTGATAGCCACCCGTGCAGCTGTTTTCATTATGACCGCCACCGCAGGTGTAATAGCACCAACAACCTCCTCAACGACCTGATCGATTTCAGGAAGGGGATCGACCACAATAACTATTACCGTTCTCTCTACGGCCCGCATCCGCTGGAACATGGCTTTTTGTCGAAAAAAGCATTTATGAACTATATCTATGTTTCGGGCGCCCTGGCATTTTCGCTGGGAATCCTGATCACTTGTATGGTTGGGCTTTCGACGTTGTGGCTGGTCGGCGCCGGGCTCTT
>CAZKCK010000222.1:0-6295 GCA_964550695.1 uncultured Bacteroidales bacterium
CTCTCCGCAAGTTTTTACATCAGGGGTTGTCAATTGATCATGAACCTTAAAATCTGTTTATCAATGAAAACTCTATTGTTTACGATGGCTATACTGCTATCAGTTACATCTTACTCTTTTGCACAAAGCAAAGATCAGGATAATTCAAAATCAGCGGATAACAGCACCCTTGTTCCGGCACGGCAGTTTGTGGATGCCAACAATGATGGTGTTTGCGACAATTTTGCCAACAGACCTGCAAACGGACAGGGACGTAATTTTGTGGATAAAAACAATGACGGGAAGTGCGACAACAACCCCTGTAACAACGGAAAAAATTTCAGGGGCCAGGGCAGGAAAGGAAACGGGACCTGCGGAAATGGCAATGGATTCAGACATGGCCGGAATCAGCGCGGAAACGGTAATTGTTACAGACAAAACAACCAGAATCCGCAAAAATAACTACCTTCATCCCATTAATTCCGGATTAAATCATCCACGTGACTGAAAAGGAACTGATTACAGGTGTTTTAGATGGCAGGCGTGAAGCTACCCGTGAGCTGGTAAATACTTACCAGCCACTGGTTTTTAGCGTTGTCAGGCATTTTTCGGTGAGCGAAGCTGACTTGGAAGATATTGCTCAGGAAGTATTTATGGAGGTATTCAAATCCATAAAAAACTTCAGGAATGACTCAAGCCTGGCAACCTGGATTTATCGCATAGCATTCAGCCGTAGCCTCAATCACATAAAAAAATTAAAGCGACGTTCGTTTTTTGAAAAAGCCGGAA
Organism: uncultured Bacteroidales bacterium; assembly: GCA_964550695.1. Lineage (GTDB taxonomy): Bacteria > Bacteroidota > Bacteroidia > Bacteroidales > TTA-H9 > CAZKCK01. The sequence continues at coordinate 769 of CAZKCK010000222.1, forward strand.
TACTCAGCCTTGAAGAAGGTGGTGAACTACGTGAAAAGGCGTCACCATCGTATGATGCCTCAGAAATTATGCAGAATCATGAACGCGAAAAAATTCTCAATCAGGCCGTTGCATCTCTGCCCGACACTCAACGCATTGCCTTTATACTTTCAAAGTATGAAGGGAAATCAAATCAACAAATTGCCGAAATCATGAGTACAACAGTTTCGGCTATAGAATCACTCCATCACCGGGCCAGACTCAGTCTCCGAAAAACGCTTGCTGTCTATTACCAACAAAATATGAAATCATAATTATCAGGAATAAAAGCATTGATTATGAAAAAAAATGAACTCTCCTGTAAAAAAGTCATCCGGAACCTCCCGGAATGGCTTGAAGGCACCCCGCAGAACAATCCACTGATTGCAAATCATCTTGCAAACTGTGCCGATTGCCGTCATGTAGCTAATCAGATTCAGGCTACGATGGAGGCCGCGAAGCCACTTCCCATGCCTGAACATGATCCGTATTTCGTCACTCGGTTTGAAGCCCGGATGGAAGCCAAACTACAACAAAACGGACTCAATCGTTTAACCATCTTTCTGCGTCCGGCTTTTGCCGTGGCCGCAGTTTTGATTGCTGTTGCCGGAGGTGTGCTTTTGGGGAATATTATAAACAACGCGATGTCAAATTCTGCTCAACAGCAGCAGCTCATGCAGTTTGCTGCCGAATACAATCTGGCTGACCAGCCAACTGATGATCTTATTGAACTTATAGCCGAAGAATAAAAACATTTCATATGAATTTCATTGTTAAAAACAAACTGATTACCGGCATTCTGCTTTTTCTGTTGCTGCTGAACATTTCGATGGCTGTCACCATCGTTTTGCATCTGCAAAAAGAAGCAGGCGTTAAAACGGAAACATCAGCAGGGAATAATCAGATGTTCCTCTGCAGGCAACTCGGCTTTTCTGAAACCCAGCAGGCAGAATATCAAAAACTACGAACCAGCTTTTTAACTTCTTCTGATTCAATACGGACCCAGATGAATTCCATCAGGCAGCAAATGGCTGAAGAACTCAGGAACCAGAATCCTGATGTACAAATTCTCAGCGAATTATCTGCCAAAGCCGGGCAACTCCACGGAATGCTGACATTTATCACCGCCCGGCACTTTCAGTCAACAGGTTTGTTGTGTACCCCTGAGCAAAAAACCAAACTGATCGAAACCTACCGCACAACCGGTCTGAAAGAAGCCGGATCACAGGGAGGCGGCAAACAGTACCGCCACAGATATGGCAGAGGGAAAAATAAATAAAACACAATAAATTATTGACGGTATGGTTATTGATTCATTCCGGCGCTGTTGATTTTTCGGTATTTTTTATATTTTTGTACCGGAAGACTGCGGAAATCTTTAATTAATCTATCAATACTCTAATTATGAAAAAGTTAAGTGTTTTAATCTTAAGTTTAGTTACTTTCTTATTTCTGGCAAGCCCTGCACTGAATGCCCAAACCATTGATGATGCCGGAAATGCTTTTAACAATGCACTGAAATTGAAGGATACAGATCCCAATGGTGCAATCACAGCTTTTAAAGAATGCATCAGCATGTGTGATAAATTGGGTGACAATGGCAATGAACTGAAAGCACAATCATCTGCACAAATACCAGCGTTGTATTTTAAAATGGCAAAAGACGCCTATACTGCAAAAAACAATGAAGAGGCTATTAGACTTGCTGAACAAACCTGTGAAGCAGCAAAAACATACAATACGCCTGAAGTTGACGCAAAAGCCAAAGATTTTCTGGCCCAATTGTATTATGGAAAAGGAAATGAGTTTTTAAAGGCCAAAGACGCTGATAACGCTCTTGTTCAGTTAGACAAAGCCTTGGCATTTGATGCCAAACTTAACAAAGCCATCTTTAGCAAAATGCTGGTGTACAAAGACAAAGACGACATTGCCAAAATGAAGGAAATGCAGGATCTGATGGTTGCCAATGGACCTGCCGATGATAAATACATTGAAAAAGGCAAAGGCGTGATGGCCAGTCAGTATAAAAATGCAGGCGTAAAAGCCATTCAGGCAAAGAATGCAGCCAAGGCCGTTGAAAACTTAAATGAGTCGCTTAAATATGGTGATGGTGATGCCAATTCTTATTATTATCTGACACTTGCCAACAATATGCTTAAAAAATGGGATGATGCACTGACCGCTGGTGCCAAGGCACTTGAACTCGAGCAGAAAGATCAGGCCAAAATTATCTTTGAAATTGCCAAAGCATACGAAGGCAAAGGCGACAAGGTAAAAGCCTGTGAAAACTACAAGAAAGTTACAACCGGTCCCAACGCAGCCGCCGCAAAATACCAGATTGAACAGGTGCTTAAATGCAAATAACCTGATTTAATTAAAAATATTCAAAGGCAGTCATCAAATGGCTGCCTTTGTTTTTTAAGGTCAGCGATTGATTAATTAATTCAATACCCACGAACACCTAATTAGTTACCAGCAGATTACAGCCACGCACATCGCTGTTGTCAAAACGCCCGATCACTTCAAAACTACCGTCATGATTCAGTTTGCCCAGATCCTGTGTGGCTATAAATGAACATGAATACAAATTTGCAAGGTCAATTACGTTGATGCCGCCCGAACGGCCGCACTCCATATAATCATACGGGTCACCGGTATCCCGAATCTGTATGCGCATCCAGGGAGGCGTGTTAAAAACACCACTCCCTTGTGAATACGCCTGCGAAAGCAACTCCGTCATACCGTATTCAGAATGTATGCTGTTTACGTTCAGGTTTTTGCATAGAAAAGCATGCAACTCTTCTCTCAAAGGTTCTATTCTGCGGCCTTTCATTCCGCCGGTTTCCATTACGGTAATCCCCTTTAAATCCGGTTGATGCATAGCTGCAAGGTCATACAGGGCAAACGACACACCCAGCAGAAGGATGTTCCTGTTTCCTTTGTTGCGGGCTTCATCAATGGTTTTAATCAGGGCTTCAAAGTTGTGCAGATAAAAACCGCTGAATTGGTTTTTGCTGGCTTTTATAAGGTAATCAACCATATAAACCAGAGATGAGCCACTTCGCTCAAGGTAGGAGGGCAAAAGACCCAGTATAATCCATTCAGAAGGATCACCATAAAAACGTATGAACCCATTTAAAAATGACCGGATATATATTTCCGGATGCAGTATATGGTGTTTTGAAGTCTGACTGCCGGTGGTGCCACTGCTGCTGAATATTTTTCCGGAGGTTCCCTTTCCGCTTACAACACGGTGGCTTTTAAAGAATTGTACCGGCAAAAAAGGAATATCGTACATCGTATGCACTGAACCGGGCTCAATTTGCAGATGCAGAAGAAATTTTTTATACACAGGATTATGAACCGCCTGGTAATGAAATGTTTTAAGCGCAAGCTCCTCAAACCCCCTATCGGTTTGAATTGAAAAAATTTCCTGAAAAAGTTCCTCCTGCATCATTTTGCAAAATTACTGACAATTGGTTTCAATTAAACTATTCATCATACGCTCCCGAATCAGAAAAAACTGATTCAGATTCCTTTGATGAGTCCGTCAGGAAGATCAATATGAACTTTTCTTAAGAAATCAACTGTATTGGCCATGTGAGGATACATCAGCGTGTCGGTCTCAATAAAAGGCACAATGGACCGGTATTCTTCCACAAAGGCCTCAAGAAACGGGGATGATTTTTCAGGACGCCGGAATTCAAGCGCCTGAGCCGCATTGAACAGTTCGATGGCCAATATCCGTTCAAGATTGTTGACAACTTTCAGAGCTTTGGTTGCTGCATTTGCGCCCATGCTCACATGGTCTTCCTGTCCCTGCGAAGATTCAATGCTGTCAACTGATGCAGGCGTGCAGAGTTGCTTGTTCTGGCTAACGATAGATGCAGCGGTATACTGAGGAATCATAAAACCTGAGTTCAGTCCGGGTTTTGCAACCAGAAAATGCGGAAGGCTGCGTTTGCCTGAAATAAGCTGGTAGGTTCTGCGCTCTGCAATGTTTCCAAGTTCTGCAAGGGCGATGGCCATATTATCCAGCGCAAGTGCGAGGGGCTGCCCGTGGAAATTTCCACCTGAAATAATCAGGTCCTCATCCGGGAAAATGGTCGGATTGTCGGTTACCGCATTTATTTCACACGAGAAAACATACGCCACATAGTTGATTGAATCTTTTGATGCTCCATGCACCTGCGGGATGCACCTGAAAGAATACGGATCCTGTACATGGGCTTTGGGCCGGTTGATCAGGCTGCTACCTTCAAGCAGGAAACGGATCCGTTCAGCAGTTTTTATCTGCCCTTTGTGATGCCTGATTTGGTGAAGCTGGTCGTAGAATGGTTCAATACGGCCATCAAAGGCGTCGAGAGCGATGGCAGCAATTATATCAGAAAGCATGGATAACCGGAAGGTTTTTAGCAGACTGTAAACCCCGTAGGCACTCATAAATTGGGTTCCATTCAGCAAAGCAAGCCCTTCTTTTGATTTCAGGGGAACAATTGTAAGCGAAGCATCAGCAAGCGCCTCGGCTGCAGGAATACGCTTTCCTTTATAATTTACTTCTCCCAGACCCAGCAGGGGTAAGGAAAGGTGTGCCAGCGGGGCAAGATCACCCGAAGCACCCAGAGATCCCAACTCATAAACTACCGGCAGAATTTCATGATTAAACAGGTCAATGAGGCGTTGAACGGTTTCAAGCTGGACCCCGCTGTGGCCATAGGATAATGACTGAACTTTCAGCAGCAGCATCAGTTTTACAATCTCCTGCGGAACTTCATCCCCGGTGCCACAGGCATGCGACATCACCAGATTTTTCTGCAGGTCAGACAGATCCTCACGCGAAACGCGGTGATCACACAATGAGCCAAACCCTGTATTGATGCCATAAATGGGCTCATCCTGGCCGGCCATCTTGTTATCAAGGTAATCGCGACATTTTTTTATCCGGTCAGTTGATTCCTGCGACAGTGCCAACCGGTAATTTTCTTTCAGAATATCGAATATAGATTTAAACGTCAGCTTTTCAGGGCTGATAAAATGAATTTTCATAATCAACTGATTATTCGTTTTTTAATAATTAATTTTTTGAAAAACCCGGACACACTTATCCGGCTGAAACGCTTGTAGTTTTAGCAGAGACAGGTGCGGTTCACTTTGATTTTATACCTTAACTGGTAATTGTGCATAGTGCCGCAAAGGTAAAAAAATGTCGCAAGCCTGTTTACCCGACGTTGTTAGAATTAATTTCATGAACAATGATCCATTGACTTGAGCAATAACGGAATCAATCTGCCATAGTCGCATAATTCCTGTTTTTGGGCGTATTTTTAACTGAAGATTCCTGAGTGCCCGCCTACATTTGTATTTGCAAACCGTTTAATTTTGTATACTCTTATGAAAGCCATCCGCAAATACAATTCCTTAATTTTTACCTTCAGTAAGGGAGGGAGAAAAAGCATCATTGTTAAAAAAACATTTGATAACCAATTGGTTTTATTCAAATATCTGTTAT
>CAZKCK010000223.1:0-4182 GCA_964550695.1 uncultured Bacteroidales bacterium
CACCTCAATATGGGCGCCGGGGATAAGTATGTTGGCCGGTATGATATTCGAATTAAGACTGAGCCACTTTGAATTGACGCCCCAAACTCTTTTGGGCGCCAGCAAATAAGCCCGTGGGCCATCTCCTTGCGCGAAACTGGCAGTGCCTGTCAGTATTAATCCACTGATTATTAAAAAAATAAGTTTGAAATTTTTCATATTTAATATTCTAAAAGTTTTCATTTAATCGGATAAATAATCCAGTTGCACCATAATTACCCCATCCATAGTCTATACCAATGTTTGTTCTTGATTTTTGACTTAAATTGAACCGAAAACCAAGTCCATAGCCAGGTTCGATGTAGTCAAATAAATTAATTCCGTTTTTATTACCATCGGCTGTAGTGCCATTCAAAAAAGCAACCATACCAAAAAAGTCTGGGTTCTTTTTTGTTGCTAACAAATGTTTTCTAAACTCTATACCGCCAAAAATCATATTTAATCCTCTAAACCTTCCTTGTGCGTAAGGTTCACTGGTTTTGGCATATTGATCCCAGGCAGATGCAGGTAAATTCATGTAAGGTAAATTGCCTGACGTAGTGAAATTACCAGTAAACCAAATGGCAATGATATTATGATGACCTTCGGTAAGCCTAAAATAATCGCGATACTCTAACCATAAGGAGGAAGAGTTTTGGTTGCTTCAAAGAAATTCGGGGTTTACTTTGAATGATGCAAATGCATATCTCCCGCTCCAGGGATTATTGATATTATCTCTTGTATCATAAACGCCATTGAATGATAATCCCACCAAACTACTTTTATTTTGACTAAACCCACGGTCAGTATTATAAGCATAAAACGGTGTAATTACCTGAGGGACGGTATCCAAATTCAGCAATTGATCTTCAAATTTGTTAAATAAATCAATGTGTAAACCAACACCTGCATAAAAACCATGATCCCCAATTTTTTTCAAAATGGTTTCGTGAAACCTGAAAAAAGTAAATTTTAACATATCTGCTTCTGAATTCCCATCAATACTTCCATCTTTAAAACCAAAGTCATTGCTCGCAAGTTTAGCCGATTGAGGCCCTGTGCCTAAACCCCATGTAGGTTGAGATGAGTTCATGTAGCGAATATCTCCCATTAAAATATAGTAGTTATTCTCTGTGAAAACCGTTGATTTTAAGGTAATAATGGTTTGACTTTTTGTTGTAAATGCAAGTCCAAACAGACCGGAGGAAAGATTAGTGGTTTTAGGGTCGCCCAAAAACGAGCTTGTTGCAGCACCTACGCCATAGATAAATCCAAAAGCAGGGTTTGCGCCTATTACTGGTACCGGAGAAAAATAAATATCGCCCTTTTCCGGTGATTTATTTTTCCTGGCTTCCTTCTCTTCTTTCTTTTGTTGTTTCTTTGACTCATTATCGGCTTCGGTTTGAGCAAAACCGTTGAAATAAATGAATGAAAGAAGAATAAATAATAAGCTTATTTTCTGTAATTTCATATTTATCAATGTTTTAGATAATCTATTATTAGTGTTGGCCGGAATGGTTACCATTTCAAGCCAACACTATATTTTTATTTTAACTCAATCGTTACTTTTTCAATATCACCTTTGTACGCAAACGGGGCTTTGTACTCATGACTTACCGGCGTTCCGGTATTTCTTCCAATCAGCAAACCATATCCCATTACATTGCTGTACTGTCCGGCCATTACCACATCTTTTGCCGAGCCAACCTGTTTATCGTCGATATAAATATCAATATCGCCCTTAAAAAAGTCGGGTTTTAGCGATTTCTCCTTCATGGTATAATGCACGACAAATTTGTGGTCACCGGGAGCAATCTTCACAGTTGAACTTGCTTCGTAATCCTTAATCTTTAAATAGTTGTGCACATAATGCAATTTACTGCCCTTTACAAAAAGACTCCAGCCGCCAAATTCGGAACCGAAACAGGCAAGCACACCTTCAGCGCCTCCGGCAGGTACATTTGCGTAGGCAGTAATGGTATGATTCTGGCCCATCAGGTTGGGCATAGTCAGGGGGTGAACCACCGAAGTTCCGGGATAATACGTGTAAACCTCTTTTTGAACAGAAGCAACCGGACGCGACGGGTCGGCAGTTCTTTCGTACCTGCGGTCGTCAAGCGGAAGCACGTTGTATTTTTCTGCTTCTTTCCACCACAGGTCAATCAGTTCCTTTAGTTTTTCGGGATTTTGTGCTGCCAGGTTATTTGATTCGGTAAAGTCTTCATCAACTTTGTATAATTCCCATTGCTCGGTATTGTAGTTATCGCCCTTTTTATGATTTATGACGGCTTTCCAGCCATCGGCATACATTGGCGGCTCCCGAACATTTCGTAATACTGCATTTTGTGGGTTGAAGGAGCGCTGGCATTGGCGAACGAGTACATCATGCTTACGCCGTGTATTTCCTGCTGTGCGATGCCATTCACCATTTTTGGGGCAGGAAGGTTGGATGCTTCAAGAATTGTGGGAACAATATCGATGGCGTGATGATATTGTGAACGCAATGTTCCGGCATCTTTAATTCAAGCCGGCCAGCTAATAATCAGCAGGTCGGTGTTGCCACCGGCATGCGTATCCTGTTTCCATCTTTTAAAGGGCGAATTACCGGCCATCGCCCACCCAATCGGGTAATGCGGGTCGCTTTCAATGCTGCCGATTTTATCCACTTTACCAATCATTTCTTCCGGAGTATCGGGGAAATAGTTTCTGTACCTGTCGGTATTCATGGTTCCATGCTGCAATCCTTCCTGCGATGCGCCATTGTCCGACATCAGAATAATTATGGTGTTTTCACGGATTCCCATCTCCTCCAAAGCCGCGATTACACGTCCAATCTGTGCATCTGCATGGTCTAAAAAGCCCGCAAATGTTTCCTGAAGGCGTTCATAAACAATTTTCTGTGTATCGTTCAATTCAGCCCAGGGTTGAACACCTGCATTGCGCTCTGGCAAAACCGAATTGGCAGGAATAATACCCAAAGCTTTTTGTTTTTCATAAGTTTCGCGGCGTACTTCATCCCATCCCTTATTAAAACGGCCTTTGTATTTGTCGATGTACGATTTTGGCGCCTGAAGCGGGGCGTGTGCCGCGCCAAATGAGAGGTATGCAAAAAACGGTCTGCCGGTATTGGCCTGTTGCTGGTCGGCAATGTAGGCAATTGTTTTTTCGGCAAGGTCTTCCGATAAATGATATCCTTCTTTTGTTGGAATTTCAATAAACTGATTATCCTGCACCAGTAAAGGCGCCCACTGGTCGGTTTCGCCACCGATAAATCCGTAGAATTTCTCGAAACCCATACCAAGCGGCCAGCGGTCGAATGGACCGGCCGATGTGTATGCCGTGTATGGTGCAAGGTGCCATTTTCCAAGCATAAAAGTGTTGTAACCATTGTGCTTTAACACTTCGGGGATAAATGCTGCCGATTTTGGAATGCTTCCAAAATTTCCGGGGTAGCCGGTAGCAGCTTCGGTAATGGCAGCAAGTCCCACTGCATGGTGATTTCTGCCGGTAAGCATGGCTCCCCGTGTGGGGGAACAAAGCGCCGTGGTGTGAAAGTTGGTGTATTGAAGACCTGATTTTGCCAGACCGTCGATATTAGGTGTTTCAATTGGTCCGCCGTAACAACCCAATTGTCCGTATCCAACATCGTCGAGTGCAATCAAAATTACATTGGGAGCATTGGCCGGAGCCTGCTGCGCGAGTACCGGGGTCCAGTCGGGTGATGATGTGTTGTAAAAACTATCAACCTTTCATTTGTATTCGGGAACAGGCAGCGGAAGAATGGTTCTGTCCGGTTCGCCTGAAACCACAGTGGTTGCTTCAGGTTTGGTTTGTGTGCCTGAAGTACAGGCTGCCATTATGATTGCAAGAATGGCCGGTAAGAAAAATATTATTTTCATAATTTTTAATTTAAGTCTTGTTGAAATTTATTTTTTCTCTGGCTTAACAATATCAAATCCCACGGAGATGATTTTGTCTTTGTAAGCGAAGAGACCTTCATATAAATCGGAACCAGGAGTGCCTGTATCTTCGCCTATATCAAAAGTTTCGTCCCCGGAAAATCCTAATGGTGTGGTAGCTTCAATAATTTTAGTGTCTGCAAGTTCATTATTGACATACAGTTTTGCAGTTCCACCTTTTCCTAAACCGCCTCCGTCATAAACA
>CAZKCK010000223.1:4192-6290 GCA_964550695.1 uncultured Bacteroidales bacterium
CAAATTCATATTTAAGGATTACTTTACCCGAAGGCAGTGGCTTAACTCCACTCAGCGTAGTGTATTTTGACCCAAAATAATTGTAGGTATATTTAGGAATGCCTTTTTGAATAAATAACGAAAACCCTCCAAAATACCCTCCTGCTGTTGCAATAACCCCTTCAGAATTTTCGGTAGTTTTCCCAACTTCAATTTCAGCAGTCATGGTAAACGATTTGTTAAAAGATTTACGCACAACATCTTCGGGCAATCCAATAATTTTTCCTTTATAACTAAACGACAATTCGGCACCGGCAGGAGATGGCAGGGGTGTACCTACTACCCGGTCAGGTCCTCTATCGTCCAAAGGAAATACATTATTCTTTTGGGCTTCATCGATAAAAAGCTGTTGTAATTCTTTTAGTTTTTCAGGGTTTTTCGCTGCCAGGTCTTTTGCCTGCGAAAAATCCTCATTGATGTTATACAATTCCCAAACATCATCGGCAAATGCAGGTTTCTTAATTGGCGCCCATTGCTGGCTGTTATGACGTGTAGATGCCATCCAGCCATCATTGTAAATTCCTCTTGCACCAAATACTTCAAAATATTGAGTATTGCGTTTGGTTTTGACTGTTTTGTCATCAAACGTGTAAAGCATACTCACGCCGTCAATACTCATTTGTTCAATTCCATTCACTGTTTTTGGCGCAGTTATGCCTGCAGCTTCATAAATCGTAGGAACGATATCAATCAGATGGTGAAACTGTTCTCTTATTTCATTTTTTGCCTTCATACCATTCGGCCAGGTAATAATTACAGGGTTGCTGGTTCCTCCAAAATGGCTCGCAACCTGTTTAGTAAACTGAAACGGAGTGTTCATTGCCCATGCAAATCCAACCGGATATTCGTTATTGGCTTTTGGGCCGCCAAATTCATCGAGTTTGCTCATCACAACTTTAGGGTCTTCCATCATTCCGTTGAGAGAAACCATTTCGTTGTACACTCCTTTTATCGTACCGGCTCCGGCAGCTCCATTATCACCAACGATGTAAATAATCATGGTGTTATCAAACTGTCCCAAGGCTTTTACGGCATCAATCAATCTGCCCGATTCATAATCGGCATAGGCAAGATATCCGGCATACACTTCCATTAAACGGGAGGCAATTTTTTTTGCGTCAGGAGTGAGGGTTTCCCATGTCGGAATACTTGCATGTCGTGGAGTAAGTATCGCATCTTTTGGAATTACGCCCAGTTTTTTCTGGCGTGCAAAGGTTTCCTCTCTCAGTTTATCCCAACCCTGATTAAATTTACCTTCAAAAGGTTTTACCCATTCCGGGGCAACATGATGAGGAGCGTGGGTAGCCCCCGGAGCATAATATATAAAAAATGGTTTTTCGGGGGCAACCGCTTTTTGAGTGTTCATCCATTGAATGGCATGGTCAGTGAGGTCGGTAGTAAGCATGTAATCTTTAGCATCTTCAGGGCGTTCAATATGAGTGGTTCCATGAACCAGTGCAGGAAAATACTGATGCGTTTCGCCAGCAATGAAACCATAAAATTCTTCGAATCCCAATCCAGTTGGCCACCTGTCAAACGGCCCGGCAGTGCTTACTTCCCAAACCGGAGTATTGTGCCATTTCCCGTAAGCTGCTGTATTATACCCGTTATCTTTTAAAACTTCGGCAACCGTTGCGGCTTCCATTGGCATACTCCCTGTATATCCTTCAAAAGCTGTGGCATACTCCGAAATAGAACCACAATTTACCCTGTGCTGATTTCTACCTGTAAGTAATGCTGCCCTCGAAGGCGAACACAAAGCAGTGGTATGAAATTCATTATAAATGAGTCCCTGACTTGCCAATTTGGATAAATTAGGTGTTGCAATGGCGCCTCCAAAGGTTTCTGCCGCGCCAAAACCAACATCGTCCAATAGCATAATAATTACATTTGGCGCTCCCTTTGGCGCTGAAATCGGATTAAATTTAACCGGCTCCGATTCTTTTACAGTCATTCCTACCTTTCCTTTTTCGGGATTGTTGGAAACCGGCAAATTGGGCCTGTTTATTTTTTCCTGTGCCGAAGCTGGATTAGGATATAAAAAATTTTTCCTGAGCCG
>CAZKCK010000224.1:0-6289 GCA_964550695.1 uncultured Bacteroidales bacterium
TCCATTACTCAATGTAGTATTACAAATTGGGGTCTTGGTGTTTACACCCGCGAAGCAACTCCAGGCATTGTAAATGTATTAACGAATAACAATGTTATTTCAAACAATACCGAAGGTTATTTTGCCAACACCGTCACACCGCAGGTTGCTACACTTAATTATTGGGGCACCTGTCCGTCTGTAAGTGGTCCAGCAACGTATTTCCCATATTGGTCAACTGTTTCCGGAGTTCCTGGCAGTTTTAATTTTGGCGGAAGCATCAGCAACATCAACGCCGAAGCAACTGTTTCCACCATTTGTGCAGGTTCATCAACCACCGTTTATGCAACGGGTGGTTCCGATTATATATGGGATAATGGTTTAGGTTTGGGTTCGAGTAAAGTAGTAAGCCCTGCTGTAAATACCACATACAATGTTACCGGCAAAGATGCCAACGGGTGCCCAGGTGCTTTTGATGGCTACACAGTTGCTGTAAATGCAGCACCAGTCGTAAAAATTAACAACGCTATCAATGGTTCTTCCACTATCCCAGCTGCTCAACTTGTTGTTCTAACGGCAACTGGAGCTGCTAACTACCTCTGGAATACAGGGGAAACCGGTTCCTCCATCAATGTATATCCTACAGCCACAACCACTTATTCGGTTACAGGTACTACGGCTTCTCCGGGATTTTGTACAGCCAGCGCAACACATACTGTTACCCCAATCGTTATCAGTGCCGGACCGAACCAGTTTATTTGCAGCGGAAACATGGCAATTCTTACCGCTACCGTAACAGGTGCGACACCCACTTTTTATACATGGTCGAATGGTCAATCAGGGGCAACCAAGGATACGATTCACGTTACCCCTGGCACAACTCAAATCTACACCGTAGCCGTAACTGTTGGTGGAAGTACACCATCTGCAAATGTTACCGTGTTTGTAAACTCCAAACCAATTGCCAATGCAGGATCGGATATTACCATTGCACCTGAAGGAACAGGCACACTAATAGGGAGTGCCTCAAATGGTACTGCTCCTTATACTTATGCCTGGACTGGTACAGGAATTACAAGTGCAGCTAATATTAAGAACATTACTGTAAATCAAGCAGGTGACTTTTTCCTTACAGTTACTGACGCTTTTGGATGTTCAAGCTCAAACCCTGTGGTTGAACCGGGTATAGCTCATGTTACCGTTGCCAATACAGGCTTCACGGTATCGGGCAATGTTTCCTACTACAATACGCTAAACCCACAGATGCATAACGTGACTGTAACCCTTAAACAAGCTGGTGTTACCAAATATACCGGTGTTACCCCTGCTAGCGGGAATGGCGATTATACCATACTTGGCGTTGCCAATGGCATTTATGATGTCTTCTTCTCCCTGCCAACTGCATGGGGTGGCGTTACATCTTCCGACATCATCGCCATTCAGAACCATTACAAAACTACAGGGGCAGTTCCATTAATCGGACTCAAAAGGCTTGCTGCTGATGTGATTGATAATTCAGTAAGTGCTGTCATTAATCTCAGCGACCGCAACAAGGTTAACGAAAAACGATTAAATCCCAATGGCGTGTCATTTGCAACTGGCAACTGGGTTTTTGTCAGGGATACCGATGTCCTGTCTAATACAAATCCGTTAACCTATGCCAATTCGGCCGGCGCCTCAAATATCCAGATCACGGTAACTGATGCTGCTGTCACACAAAACTTCAAATCCCTCTGCTACGGCGACGTGGATGCCTCCTACTCCGGTTACAAGAACGAAGAACAGATCGTGAACCTGAATACCGGTAACGGTCTCAACCTGATCAACTTCCCGAACCCGTTCAGCAAAATGACCACCATCAGATATACCGTTCCGGTAGAATCTAAAGTAGTCATCAGGGTACAGGATATGCTCGGCAACCAGATCGCCACCATCAACGACCCCGACAACTATGAAGGCGTCCACAACATCTTTTTCGATGCTGCCGGATTGGCGCCGGGTGTTTACCTCTATACCGTCAGTCTGAATACCGGTGATGACCAATTGTTCCAAACCGGGAAAATGATTATCAATAAATAGTATCAACAGACCTCTGAAGCCGGATGCCTGCAATGCGGGCATCCGGCATTCCGGGGATTTTAGAATGCCATAAAGAATGAACCCGGTAAAGTGCCGGTTTACATGTTAATGAACAAACCAAGACCGAACGAACTTAAAAATCAACATATACCAGGGCAGAAGTTTCCGTCCTGATCCCGACCGTAATCAAATACTTTCTGAAAAACAGTGTCAAAAAACTAACCCATATGAAAAATTTTTACCTCCTTTCATCGAATGCCTTCCGGAAAGCAAGTTGGCCATTTATGATGGTTTTCATTTTTTTAACGCTTGCCCTTGAGCAACATTCAAATGCACAGCAGACTACGTTTAATCCTCCAAGCCCGGTCAATGTTTCCTATACGGCCGGATCAACTGTGGTGGCCATTACTACCTGCAATACCAATGCCTGGACAGCAGCCCAGTTCGATCTCCAAACCTGGGCAACTCCTGAAAGCACCGGTGGCGTAAGCGGTGGCAATTTTACAGTAACATTTGAAGAGAACAACACTGTCGAAAATCGGAGTGTTGCATACGTAGTTTCAGCGAATGGGTGCGGAAATAAACTCCTGTCGATAATTCAATCAAAGGAAGGAATTGCTCCTGTTATTCAGAAAATCAGCAGCACCAAAAACAATGGCTCCTATAAATCAGGTGAAATCATCTACATCGAAGTCCTTTATTATGACTTTAATATCATCAATCTGACCGGGACTAATCTCTCAACGGATTATTACATGAACCTGAATAATGGAACCAAGGCCTACTATTATAGCCAGGAAGATTATAATTCAGGGACGGCCACCAAGAAGATTACATTTAAATATACGGTTGGCTCCGGGACAGTAGAAGATATAGATTTGCTGAATGTAAGCTCAGTCAGTATTTCTGGTGATGTTGCCGTAAAAGATGCTGCTGGTAACAATGCCAATGAGACATTGCCCGGGTCGAATAACCTGGCCAACAACAACACCCTCAGGATTGACAACACAACCCCGAATATCTCTTCGGTTACATCCGATGCAACCGCCTCCGGAATTCTGAAAATCGGGCAGACCATTACCTTCACCATCCATTTTTCGGGTGGGAATAAAGAACCCGGGGCCACCATCCATTCAAATAATTATAACGGGCATGCCCTTTCATGGAGCACAGCCAATGCAGGCGAAACCTTTACCTCCACCTACACGGTAAACGAAGGGGATGCGAATCAAACCAGCCCCGTTCAGATTGGAGGGGTGTATGTAGTTGATGCTGCGGGCACAACCGGGAACACGGTAGCAGGCACCGATGTGGCAAAAACCATTGACGCCGACAAGCCAACCGGGCAATTTGTACCTCTTAATAACGCAACTGCTGTTCCGGTTGATAACAATATTACACTTACTTTTCAGGAGGCTGTGTTTGATACAGATAATACTGATTTAACCGAATCTGATTTATCAGGCAAAATCACATTGAACCGTACCTCTGCCCCTGCAGGCGCAATAGCATTTACGGCTTCAATAGATGTTGACAATAAAATTATAACCATCAACCCTGCCGATAACTTATTGGGCGGAAGTGTATATACGGTTGCCATGGCAGCCGATTTGGTGCGAGATCCTGCCGGCAATCTAAACTATGCGGCAACATCATCGTTTACAACCGAAGGCACAAATATCACCAATGTTACCAAGCAGACAAGTTATACCACCATACAGGCGGCTTTTAACGATGCCTCTGCTGATGATGTTATACAACTGCTTGCCGGAACATATAATGAAACGGCAACATTAAGCACTGTGAACCTTACCCTGACCCCTTATGGTGTAGTTTCGGTCCAGAATCTAACAGTTTCGGGTGGAAAGGTATTAACGATGGGAGGAAATTTAACATTTACAGGCACGCTGAACCTTAGCAGTGTCGATGACAAGATTTCTATAGGTGCGTACACTTTGGGCTTAAATAGTGATATTACGGGTAGCGGCTATGTTGTCGGTACAAGTTCGTCAAATATTACGGTGGCCGGTAGCGGCACATTTGGTGCAATGAATATGGAAGGTGAATTGCATAACCTGACCATAAACAGAGCATCGCATACCATTTCGCTTGGCAATATAGCCGTTGCGTTGCCAATAAATACGCTAACCCTACAGGAAGGCGCACTTGAACTGGCTTTCAACAGCATAGTTGTCAGCAATTACACCAGGACAAATGGAACAGTTATAGGTGATGACCTGGCAAGTATCGAAATGACAGGTTCAGCTTCGGGAGCTTTGGTATTTAGTGGTTCTGATCCCAAAATATTAGGCACACTAAAACTTACAACTTCAGCTACGGTTGATATTGCATCTGCAATGACAATTGTTTCTGCAGTATTAACAACAGGGACACTTACAAACTCCCAGCCGGTAACTTTTACCACTATTGCCAACTCTGCAACATTTACAATGAATGCAGATGCTGTTGTTGATGTTGCATTTAATTTTGATGTTGCAGCTGCAGTGGTAAATGTAAACAATCATACGCTAACCATCAATGGAGATATCACACCTGTTGATGATACATATATTTATACAGGGACATCTTCAAATCTGGTATTAAATGGTTCAGCAGTATATACTTTACCTGCAACTATTAGTACCATTAATAATCTTACCATTAATTGCAGCGGAGGCGTATCTATGTCAGGTGGCCTGGATGTGAAGGGGACGCTGACCCTTAGCGATGGTGATTTTACGATTGGGGATCATGCTTTGACCATTAATGACCCGATGGTAATAACAACCGGAGTTCTTATTGGTGGAGGCATCACTTCCGCGTTGTATGTAAACGGAAGCTCAGCCATTGGCGTACCTGCTCTGAGTATTGGTATTTTATCGGTAAATAACAGTGGTACAACCACGCTGAATGGGGCAGTAACTATTTCTGATCAACTGCAATTGGTTCAGGGGATTTTGGATAATAACACAAATGACATTACGATCAACGAAAACAAGACCATAAACCGCAACGGTGGCGAAATGACCAGTGAGCCATTAGGCGGAACCATCAATATTGTTTATAGCGGGAGCTCAGCAATCACGACAGGGATGGAACTTGGCATTCTCAATGGATCAACAAACAATATAACAGTGAGCGGAGGTGCTACGGTGAGTTTGCAACGTAACAGTACCATCAACAATTTAACACTTACAAGTGGTAACTTTGCTATTGGGGCCAATACATTGACTTTTAACGGAGCTTTTTCTGGAACAGGCCTGTTTACTGGTGGGGCAACATCAAACTTGCAAATTGACGGAACATCGGCTCTAAACCTGCCTTCAAGTCTCTCGTCCTTAAACGACCTCTATATTAACCGCAGTGGAGGCGTTACTCTACTTGGCGATATTACAGTTAATGGAATCCTAAACCTGAATTCCGGCAATTTCAGTCTGGGTGCTAACAGGCTTACGATAATTAGCCCCATTCAGGGAACATCTGCAAATCTGATAGCAAACAGCTCTTCATCCATCACTCTTATGGGAACCAATGCTGGTGGGATTAACCTTCCGGCCAATGTTTCGGCACTTAGTAATCTTACCCTCAACAATACCAATGGTTCAGCTTTACAAGGCCCATTAACATTAGGCAGTCTTACCATGACCAACGGCAAATTGACCCTTGGCGCTCACAACCTTACCACTGCCAATGTTACAGGTGGAGGCACAGCCTCTTATGTGATTGCCGATGCCGCAACGGCCGGCAAATTCAAGATTACAGGTCTTTCCGCAAGTAAGTTATTGCCTGTGGGTTATGCTTTGGCTTACACACCTCTAACGGTAAGCAACTCGGAGTCTTCGGAGTTTGAAGTTTCGATCGAAAAAATCAACGGCATGAATACCTTTACCGCCCCGGTACCATCTCCTGATTATGTAACTCTGGAGTGGGTTATAAACCGTACCGGTGGAGGAACCTCTGATATAACATTTAACTGGACTGATGCTGATAACGTATCAGGTGTTAGCATTTTAGGCCGTTACAACGGAACTGAATGGGTTAGTGCAGGAACCCCAAACTTTGGAACCAATACGGTTTCCGTATCCGGGATAACAGAATTCTCGCCCTTTGCCGCTTATGGGGGGTTGATTAGCCCGGTTTATGTTAATTCTACTGGTAATGACAACAATACAGGAGAAAACGAAACCGACAGCCCTGTAGGGACTGGCCCCAAAGCCACTTTAACGGCTGC
>CAZKCK010000225.1:0-6284 GCA_964550695.1 uncultured Bacteroidales bacterium
CACCTCCGGGCTGGTTACCACCTTGCCCGCCATTGGGTGGTGGTGGGGGAGGACCCGGATCGTCGGCGAGGGCTGCTGTAAATATGGCGGTTCCGAGAACCATGAGTATTGTAAGCGCGCTTTGTAGAATGATTTTTTTCATTTTGCTTAACATTATTAATTACTGTACAAATACTTTAGCAATTCTGACATGTCCGGCAGTGGTCAGCCGTACAACATAATAACCGGTTGTAACTGCAAGGCTCGTCTCGAATAAACCGGAGCTGTTTATCTGCCTGCTGAACTGTTTCTGTCCTGCCATATTGTATATGTCCACTGTGGCAATACCCGTATTATTAATGTATAGTTTGTCGTGGTAAGTGTAGATACCTGATTGATTGACTTCAGGATTGCTGATACCGACACCACCGAATTTCAGGATAAATCGACCGGGATCATCAGATATGGAAGCTGAAAAAGCGTAAACAGGATTAGACTTCAGATTCTGTACCATGCCGGTTTTTATGTCCTGTAAAACAATGCTTCCAAATTCACCGGGGTCAAAAGAAGAATTCAGAATATAATCTCCATCGGTTCCAGCTTTAAAAGAAACCGGAACAACCGGATTTTCAGCAATTGAGGTCAGGAAGTTGAGACTGAAATTGTTGTTGTTCTTTACAATATACAATGACGGAGCTTCAGAATACATGCTCCACCATTTGGCTGCCCCGCCTTCATTGCTTTGATGGTTAAATTCAATCAGTACTTCATCAGTGTACGAATTGGAATTTCCTGAAACCTGAACCCGTATGGATTCTGAAATACTATCAGCTTTGAGCTGGGATGCAATGGCAGAAACCCTGACAGCATTGGTGAGGCCGACATTACCGGCTGATACGGCTTGGACAAAGAAGCCCTGAGTAGGAGCAATGTACCTTCCAACATTGTTTGTTCCAAGATCACCGGAAGTGGCAGTGCTGTAAGTGCCATAATTTCCGGCTGAACCATTCCAGATCCAAATGTTGTAGCCCATATTGGTACCATCTGTTTTTAAGACCGTTCTAGTCCAGCCTGAAGCAGCTTTCCAGTCAATTGCTGAGCAGTAAGGGTTGCCAATCAGGTTAAATTTATTGCCTGCAACAGTTACCGGAATGGTTTGTGCTCCGTTGGCCAAAGTGCCTGCAAATGATTTGGTTGTAGAACCTGCAAAACTTGCCATATATTCCACCAGATATCCTTTGCCTGCAACAAATGTGGGTGTTGTTCCGAAATCGACTGTATTCAATGAAAAATCGGAATTTTTGATATTGTTCCATACGTTTCCACCATTTGCTACAGCTTCTGAATACTTATAAAAATCAAAAGTAGCACCTGTGCCAGTGTTAAAGTTTGAGGTCAGCGGAGCAAAGTTTCCGTCACAAATTGCAGGCATTGAGCTAGAAATCGGACACGAAATAAAATGCCATTTGCCATCACTTGAAATTTCACGTTTTACCTTGCCTGCGATCCCGTCAGAATTATGTACCAATGAACCGCCTGATTCAATGATTAATCCGTTATTTCCTGCACCATTTATCAGGCTGCCAGTAACTATGAGGGTTTTTCCTGTATTAATGGTAACTGTTCCACCAGATTCAATCGTTAAGGCAGGAATCGTTACTAAACCATTGATAATAAGTGATGCAGTGCTTTTTACGGTAATGGATGAGCTTAAATTGACTCTTAAATCCAAAGTCCCGGCCTCTATAACAGTTGCACCTGTATAAGCTTTGTCAACTGATGAAAGAATAATTTTACTGTTTTGTTTTAAGGAAATTCCTCCTGTCCCGGTCAAAGTTCCTGAAATAGTCAATGTTTTACTGTTTGGCCCATACACATCAATATAATTTCCGTTGTTATTGATTGCTGATGCAATTGTCAAATCTCCATTTACAGGATTTAACTCCAAAGGGTTGTAGCCGATTTTAATCGGGAAATTTATATTGTGGTTTGTGCCTGATTGATTTTCAATCTTAGGCTTAGATCCGCTATTATCATAAAATGTGTTTTCGGTTGAACCATTGATTGTTCTTTCGGTGGTGGCTGTTGAAAGAAAAGTAATCTGCCAGCGTCCTGTTCCACCACCCGAAAAGTCATTGGTCATAACAGTTTGGTTATTGTTATCAAACAGCAAGTTCCTGCCACCCTCATAATTAGGGTTATGATTATCCCAGCCCTGCGTGGCATTGTACCAATTATTCGCATTCCAGTTTCCGGAGGAAGCGTTATTTTTCCAATAAGTGGCATCACCCCAGGCTGTTGTGTTTTTTTCAGTGGATTGTGCGTATAAATAAAA
The DNA here is from genome assembly GCA_964550695.1 of uncultured Bacteroidales bacterium. Classification (GTDB taxonomy): domain Bacteria; phylum Bacteroidota; class Bacteroidia; order Bacteroidales; family TTA-H9; genus CAZKCK01. The sequence goes on from CAZKCK010000225.1 coordinate 2,315, forward strand.
AGGAGAAATAGCCAGAAAACTATAGCAAAAAACGGATAGTAAGAACTTTTTCATAAGAACCTCCTATAAAATTTAATGGTTATTAATATTTTTTGCCGTAAACTTAGTACAAAATTCAAAATGAAGCAAGTAAATATTTACTGCAATCGTTTGCAAAAGAATTTTTTACATTTTTTTTTGAGGTCTGTGCCCGGTTTAAATAAAAAAGGCTTTCAAACCTGAGTTTAAAAGCCTTTTTAAGCTGATTATCCTGCCAGCAATTATTTGCTTTGTTCAGAGCGCATCCGGTACATTTTTTTTGCGCCATAGCCGGCACCCAGGGTGAGCAAAAGTGCGATGCCACTGCCCAGTGGTGCGGAACCTCCAGTCTGGTTGGAGCCGCTTCCATGACCACCACCGGGAGGTGGAGGTGGAGGAGGATCCTGGGCATTGATACCTGAAAAAACTGCTGTTCCTGCCAAAAGCATTGCAGTAAGTATAATTTTAAGACCTGTGTTTTTCATATCTTGATTTTTTATTGGTTACTGAACAAAAACTTTTGAAACCCTTACATTTCCGGCATTTACAAGTCTTACAACATAATAACCTGTTGAACCTGTTAACCTGGTCTGGTAAAGACCGGTACTGCTGATTTGCTGACTGAGCATCTGCTGACCGGCCATGTTGTACACTTCGAGTGTGGCATTGCCCGGGTTCTTGATACAAAGTTTGTTTCCATAAGTGTAAATACCGGTATTGCTGGTTTCCGGTGTGCTGATGCCCACACTGCCGAAACTCAGTTTAAAGCGGTTGGTCTGATCACCTTCTGCAGCAGAAAAACTATACACCGGGTTGAGGTTCAGGTTCTGAACGGTTCCGGTTTTAAAATCCGTTAAATAGACTGTGGCATTGAGCGACTCAAGTTCTGAGGTTTCGATGGAAAATTCACTTGCATCGTTTTTTGCAAAGGCCAATTGTATTTCTGTGCCATTTTCCATTGCAGGTAAAGTATTTACCGAAAGCTGTTCATTACCAGCAAGTGAATAAAACAACGGACCATAACCTCTTAGGTAATGACCATCATAATCCATATCAAAACCAGATGTGCTCATTTCATCAAAACGAATCATACATTCCTTGCCTGAAGTTTTATCAGCAGAACGGGCAATCAGTTTAATCATTTTTTCGGAGTTTTTATACCAGACCTGTGCATTGTGTTCACGTTTGGAGGCAGGAATGGTTATAGACGCGCCATCGGCTGAAACTTCAATCATAAAACCGTTCATTGCCGGGATTGGACCACTTGTAATTGCATAGTAATCTTTAAGTGATTCATCCCAAACCTGACAAGTTCCACCAACATTGGTATTTGTCCACGTACCGTCCCAAATCAGTGCACAAGAAAATGGATTGCCAAGCAGATGCCAGCTTCTGACTGCAGTTCCGCTTGTGATATTCATTCCTGATATTGCAACATCGGAAATATTCAGTTTGCCCGTAAATTGCTTTGTGCCAGATTGCTCATAGGCTGCCATATATCCCCTGCCAACAACAAAGTTGCCTGAACCATTGACTGAAGTAAATGTAGGAGCAACACTGGTATTCTTAAAATTCACCCAAAGGTTATCGGGTTCTGACCATGCATAAAAATCATAATCGTTGCTACCGCCAGATGTTACAAAACCTCCATCTGTATTAATCGCTTGACTAACAATGGGTGATGAAATAAAATGCCAGCCACCTGTTTTATCGGTGGCCCAATTTGATACTGCAGTTATGCTTCTTTTTACAGTTGCATCAACATCAGCTGTGCTTTGTTTCAATGAACCGCCTGATTCAACAACAAGACCGCTGGTTCCAGCATTGTTGGTAAGCGTGCCTGAAACGGTGAGAGACTTGCTTGAGTTAATGGTTAAGGATTTGCCTGAATTTATGGTCAGGTTTCCAACGGTTTCTGTTCCATCAATATTTACCGCATGGTTTACAACCACACTATTTGCTGATGAGTTGGGGGCTAGCGTGGCATTAACCCAAGCAGTATTATCGTTCGAGGTTTCCCAAATAGAAGAACTATTCCAAACTCCAGCGGTTTTTGAACGGAAATAATCTGTGCTAGCTGTTTGTGTTGTGGCTGAAGCTGTAACACCGGCGCTGTAATAACCATTGTTTTCGCTATAAAATTTATAGTCGTATCCAGTGGATGATGTTAATGAGGCGCTAGTGTATGAAATACCATTCGAAAAATAAATTACGGTAGCAGAGCCTACAGTAGCACCAACTGAATATACTGTGCCTTGGGTAGGTTCTGTCCATGAATCAGTCGATTTCTTGCGTAGAATCATAACATAGTGATTCTGAGCATCCTTATTCCAACTCAAGTTTATAGATGAGGAAGATGCAGTTGTAGCTGTTTGTGAGGAAGGGTTGTTGAGGGCATTAACAGTGAAAGAACTGCTGATAAAAGTTCCACTTCCTTCTGTCCAGGTACTGTTGCCATTGTACCACCGGCCATTATCCCCAACGGATGCTCCCCAGCCTAGCCAAAGAGAATAATACCAAGTACCTGTAGAAGTTACTTTAGCAGAAGAATTAGTTACCCCTTCATTGTTTCCAAAACCATCACCAGCATCATCAACCCATACGATATCTAGCCAGTTTGTCCCAGCAGAAGTATTAGTTGTTCCAATCCCAGCTTTTTTGTAGGTTGCACCCCAGCCCGTACTATTTAAGTCCCAAGCAAATGAGACATAATCGCCTAAATAGTAACTTGGATTTTCACTTGATTGCCTGACAGCATCTCTAGCCGAAAATCCCCACGCAAAAGAGTTAAGGCTTAGCCCTAATATAAATACAAGAATGTATAGTTTATTCATATTCCTATAAGATTTAGTTTATGTTTTATTTTTTGCGGTAAATATAGTAGAAATTCGTATCCAAAACAAGTAAAAATACGCTGCAAACGTTTGCAAAAGAAATTTTTTATAAAAATTTCTTTTCTGAGGGCTAAAAAGATAGTTGAGTTAGGGTTAAACTACTCTTTTGTGACCTTCGTGGTAAACGATACACCGTTTCCGGTGAAATGCAGCAGATAGAGTCCTTTTGAAAGGTGGGAGATATTCAGTATTTCAGTCAGGCTTTCCATCTGATGACTCATCATCAGCCTTCCGTCGGGGCTAAAACAATCAATTCTGAATTTTTGTTCAGCCTTGATGGTAATCCGGTCATGGACGGGATTGGGATAAACCGCCGGCAGCCCCGGAGTCTGAGGATCATCAATGCCAATACCTGAACTTTTTTTCATCAGAATATTGAGGTTGAGGTCAGACGTGATCTGGTAGGTGCGGTTATAATCTTTATATCCTGAAATCTTGACTGTTACTTTAGCTGAAGGTAAGGCTGAAGTAAAGGCAGCCTTGCCCTGTAAATCGGTTTTTTGCTGACCTGATTCCTGCAATGAAATGGCGGCTCCAATTACCGGAACACCCGAAACAGAATCGGTTACTGTAAAGTTGAGATGATTGAAAGGTTTTGGCAACTGAACATTTGTAAATACTTTGTACTCACCGGGTCCGAAATTGAATGAATGTCCGGCAGGATCTGTAATATTTACTGTTTCGCCGGTAAAATAGTTGTACCAGTTACCGGCCTGCTGAAATCCCGGGGCTATATCTGAACTGTTTACATCCATGTTGCCGGCAATCACTACATTCATCGAACTGTGGGCAATCCACATACGTTTTTGCAAACCACCCAGGTTGCTGGTAAAACTTCCATAACGGAAAGCATCGCTCTTGCGGAGTTTCGCCATTCCTGCAAACACCCTGTAAAGTTCCTGCCTTGCAGGCTGGTCAAAATAATCCCAGCGGGGTGGTTTGGCTGACGTACGATCGCCATTGAACATGATGCTGTAGTCATAGCCCGTTTCACCAAACTGCCACAGCATTTTTGGTCCGGGTATTCCCATGAACATTACTGAAGCCATCTGCATGTG
>CAZKCK010000226.1:0-2426 GCA_964550695.1 uncultured Bacteroidales bacterium
ATGGCTCTTCAATGTAATCGATAAGCGTAACATCCGGAAGCCCTGAAGGATTGTGCACTTCAGAGATTTCACCTTTGGTATTGGCAACTTTATATGAAACGTTCGGAACGGTGGTAATCACATCCATGTTAAACTCACGGTCAAGGCGTTCCTGTATGATTTCCATATGCAAAAGCCCAAGGAAACCGCACCTGAAACCAAAACCCAAAGCCGCCGATGATTCGGGTTCAAACACCAGCGAAGCATCATTCAATTGCAACTTCTCCAACGAAGCTCTTAATTCTTCATATTCATCGGCATCAATCGGGTACACGCCCGCAAAAACCATGGGTTTTACATTGCTGAAACCGGCTATTGCTTCTTTAGTCGGATTATTGACATGAGTGATGGTGTCCCCGACCTTTACCTCTTTGGAGGTTTTTACACCGGAAATGATATAACCAACATTGCCGGCAGCCAGCATTTTAGTAGGTTCCCGTTCAAGTTTAAGAATGCCTATTTCATCGGCATTGTATTCTTTGCCGGTATTCACAAATTTTACGTAATCCCCGGTTTTAATGGTCCCGTTCATGATTCTGAAATAGGCAATAATGCCTCTGAAAGAATTAAAAACAGAGTCGAAAATCAAAGCCTGAAGCGGAGCTGTGGGGTCGCCTTTTGGGCAGGAAATCCTGCTGACGATGGCTTCGAGTACCAGATGAACACCATAGCCGGTCTTGGCACTGGCTTCGATGATTTCGCTGCGGTCGCAGCCAATCAGTTCAACAATCTGGTCTTTCACATCTTCGGGCATGGCATTGTCCATGTCGATTTTGTTCAGTACCGGGATGATTTCAAGATCATGTTCCAGTGCAAGATACAGGTTCGAAATGGTCTGGGCCTGAATACCCTGTGTGGCATCAATTACCAGCAAGGCACCTTCGCAGGCAGCTATGGATCTGGATACTTCGTACGAGAAATCCACGTGGCCGGGCGTATCAATCAGATTCAGAACGTACGTCTGGCCATTGTGCTCATAATTCATCTGGATGGCGTGGCTCTTGATGGTGATGCCACGTTCGCGTTCAAGGTCCATGTCGTCAAGAATCTGGTTCTGGGCCTGACGTTCAGTTATGGTATCAGTAAACTGGAGAAGGCGATCGGCCAGGGTACTCTTGCCATGGTCGATGTGCGCTATAATACAGAAGTTTCGGATATTTTTCATCGGGTGCAAAGATAGTGAAAAGAGGGGAATTTGAAAATTTGAAAATGTGAAGATTTGAAAATGTGAGGATGTGAAGATATGAGGATGTGAAGATGTGGAGATGTATTCGTGAAGATGCAATTTATTGCGTCTCTGTATGAAGGTGTGATCGTAAAGATGCAATTTATTGCATCTCAGTATGAAGTAATATACATAAAAGCAGTGGATTAATTACGAAGCAGCCATCTACCCTACGAATGCTTAACCCGTAACATCTAGAAATATAAAAGAGTATTGTGTAAAGTATTTGATCTCTCTTATGCCGAAAAAATATATTTTTGCCCTATGAAATTAGAAAAGAATAGTATTGAATCTATCAGAAGTTACTTCGAAACACGACCAGTTTTGAAAGCCTATTTATTTGGTTCATACGTCCGCAATGAGGCTGATGATCAAAGTGATATCGACATACTTGTTGACCTTGATTACACGCAAAAAATCGGCTTGCAGTTTATACAGATGAAAATTGATCTGGAGAAGCTTTTAAATAGTAAAGTAGATTTGGTTTCTTCAAATGGATTGTCACAATACATAAGACCAATGGTTGACAATGAAAAACAATTGATTTATGCGAGGCAAATTAGGTGATAAAGCGAGACTACAGCACATCCATGAGGCAATACTTGAAATAGAATCCTATCTTGTAAATACTGAATTTCAAGACTTTATGGAGAATTCTATGATGAGATTTGCTTGTATCAAACAGATGGAGATACTTGGAGAAGCAGCAAATCACATTTCTGATGAAATTAAATCTGGATTCTCAACAATTGAATGGGCTCAAATAGTAGGAATGCGAAATGTTTTTGTACATGAGTATTTTGGTGTTGACACTGAGCTAGTTTGGGAAATCATTAAAAATGACTTACCCGACCTTAAATTTAAGATTGAAGAAATCATTGGCTCGATTGAATAGCACCACCCGTAATCGCTCCCTAATTGGTTAATTAAAACAAGACTAGTCAATTTGATTCAATGCACGGTTCACCGTTGGTACATAATCTTATAAGAGCAGAAAAGACACCGGTAGTCATGTATTGTAACCCGGCAGGATTGTAATAACGTCTGTCAATGACGTAATGTCAGGTGGCAGGGTCGAAGTGATGTCTGGCAATGACGTAATAGCAAGTGGCAGGAGCGAAATGATGTCTGACAATGACGTAATAGCAGGTGGCAGGAGCGA
>CAZKCK010000226.1:2526-6172 GCA_964550695.1 uncultured Bacteroidales bacterium
GCAGGAGCGAAATGATGTCTGACAATGACGTAATAGCAGGTGGCAGGAGCGAAATAACACCTGACCAGAGCGTAATGGAATCTGATAGAAAAAATTTATAAAAAGTTTATAAAAGCTTGCATAAAATGAAAATAGTATTACTAACTTCGTAGCACTAATCAAATACCAGGTAAAATGAACCGTAAAGAACTAAACAAATTAAACATGCTGCGGAGCGTATACTCCTTTTTAACAGCCAACTTAACCATTGTTTCTGAAATTGGTGGAATGCCGGAGTTTTATGCACAACTCGGCAAACTGATTGCTGACCTTGAAAATGCAGCCACCATGCAGGTTAAAGGAACCCGTTCAGCAACCAAAACCAAGGAAGAACTCGAAAGCAAAGTAATTAAACGCCTGCTGAAAGTTGCAGGGGGATTAAGGGCTTATGCCATTGTAAACAAAATTATTGCGTTAAAAACCACAGCCGACCTACAGGCCAATACCGTTGCAAAACTCCGTGACAACGACCTCGTAAGCCTGTGCAACCTCATTTACAACGAAGCACTTCCGTATGCCGACAAACTTGCGCCCCACAAAGTCAGCGAGGCTGATGTAAACAGCCTTGATGCCGACACCAAAGCTTACAATGCATCGTTTACGGGTAAACGCGATATTCAGGAAAAAACAGTGGGGGCCACGCAAAACATTGCCAGTCTGCTGACTGAATCAAACCAGTTTGTACAGGATATGGACGACCTGATGTTTACGATCAGTGAAACAGAACCTGAACTGATTACGCAATACAGGGTAGCACGCAAAATCATACGTCTGGCAGCCACCCGTAAGGGCAATGATGCACCCCCCGAAGGCGCTGGAGGAAGCAACTAAAAGGCACATCCAATTATTGCTTGATTGTGACTTGTTTTTAGAAACCGGCCAGGCAGCCCTCCTTTATAGAATGGAGGGCTGTTTACGTTTACCGGAAATCGATTCAACAGAAAAATATGCTAATTTTGTAGTATGGAAGTATCCCTGAATAATACAAACCAGCCATTGGCCGAAGTTTTTGGCTTTCCGGTTGAAAATGAAACGGAAAGGGCTTTGCGGTATCGGGCAAACAAACTTTGCCCATACAACAATATTGTATCAAACTGTACCAAGAACAGCATTGAGTTTCCGCTTGGTGTATGTACGTTGAACCATAAAAACAAACCTGTAATTATCTGTCAGGTAAGGTTTCGCGAAGACTGGACCATTGTTAGTGATGCTGCAAAGTTTATATTTGATGATAAATCCAACTGGACGCACGTAGGTGAAATCCGACTTACTGACAGGCACGGAAAATCAGCCGGAAATATTGATTATGTATTGGTTTCTTACGATGACGATGTTTGAAAATCAGGAGCACAGCATAAAGGAACCTGTTGTTAATGTAGCGTCAGTTCCTCAGCGAAGTCCATTCAGGTATCCCGGAGGCAAAACCTGGCTCATCCCTACTGTACGTAAATGGCTCAGGCAAAATTCAAAGGCCATGCATTTGATTGAACCTTTTGCCGGAGGTGGTATTGTCAGCCTGACGGCAGCTTTTGAGAATCTGGCAACCCATATCACGATGGTTGAGAAGGATGAAGAGATTGCCGCTGTATGGGAAGTGGTATTAAGCGAAAAGAACAAATGGCTTGCCGACAAAATATTGTCATTCAATCTGACATCGCAACTTAAAGGCAAATTTATGCTGACTTATGACGATTCGTTAGAAATCAGACGTCTGGCCACAAAGTATAAGTTGCAGTACCGTACAATTCCAATGAAAACCACCCATCATTTAGAAAAAAATGAGATCATTATTTCCGATAACTTCAATTGGTGGAAAGAATGAACCATATATTAGCTTATAAATGACGAATAAAAAACTACAACTATGTATAACGCTGTAAAGAAACTAATTCAGCATAAAAAGCTTATATCAAAGCAATTTTTTACTTTTAGTAATTAAACTGAATTTTCAGATATTTAAGCACTCAGGGTTAAAAAAATTACTAAATTTGAAAAAAATACAGTATGCATAAGATTCTTGAAAGCCGAAAAGAAGATCTGATAGCTATATGTCATGATCTTAAGCTTAAAAGGTTATACGCCTTTGGCTCGGTTGTTTCCAACAATTTTACCGAAAACAGCGATATTGATTTTTTAATTTCATTTACCGACAACCTGTCTGTTGAAGAGTATACAAATAATTATTTCTCACTTCATTATAAACTAAGGGATTTGCTAAACCGTGAAATTGATATTGTTACAGAACCAACATTATCAAACCCGTACTTTATAGAGAGCATTAACGAAACCAAGGAATTAATTTATGAATGCAATGGATCAGATAAGGTTAAAACTCAGCGGAGCATGTGTAGGCATAGCCGGTGCGGGTGGTCTGGGTTCCAACTGTGCGGTGGCTCTGGCCAGAATCGGGGTTGGCAAACTTGTGATTGCTGATTTTGACCGTGTTGAATTAAGCAACCTGAACCGGCAGTACTATTTCAGAGATCAGCTTGGAATGTTCAAAGTTGATGCCCTGAAGGAAAATATCCGGCGCATCGATCCGGAAATAATTGTTGAAGCGCACGCTGTTAAGCTGGATCCGGATTTGCTGGTGCAGCTTTATCAGCATTGCCATGTTGTGGTTGAAGCCTTTGATCAGGCTGTAATGAAGCAAATGCTTATCGAAACACTTGGAATGAAACTGCCACATATTCCGGTGGTTTGCGGAATAGGCATGGCCGGGTGGGGAAAGTCGGAACTCCTGAAAGTTGAGAGTTATGGCAACCTTTATGTGTGCGGTGATCAGCAGTCGGGTGTTGATGAAAATCATCCCCCGCTGGCACCACGTGTGGGCATAGTTTCACATATGGAAGCCAATCAGGTGCTTGCCTTACTGCTTGATGGATTTGAAATAAAATAAACTTACAATGAATATACTCCTGAACAACAGGCCGGAAATATTTGAGGCTGAAGCGCTTTCTGTTGCAGAAATTATGAGGATAAAAAAATTCTCGTTTAAAATGCTGGTCATTAAACTGAACAATGCATTTGTTTTAGACCATGAGCGCGAAACTGCAATCGTCAGGGAAGGGGATGACCTGGCCATCATCCATCTTGAAAGCGGGGGCTGATTATTTACCGCCAAACGACATTACAGCAATATTCCCGTATCCGGCATGAGACCTGATGCTGAAACCCGTATATTGCAAACTTTCCGATAACAGATTCTGCCGGTGGCCCATATCTTCAACTCCTTCATCAATCAGCAGTTCAAGTACAATAATCAGCGGATTATCAGGTCCGTAAAACAGGTTTTCGGCTACTTCATTAAAATAGTTCAGCGCAGGATCATAGCGTTGATCAAAGTCCAAATGCCCGATAAGGCCCTGTTTTCCACAACGGTCAGCAAACGTCCGTGCAATGTGAAATAAGCTGTCGTGGGGTTGAAAAGGTGGGAGGGGAGTCACTTTTTTTAATTGAACATCAAGACTTTCTGAGTAATCACCAAAGGCTTTTCCGGTTGAGTCATGAAAACGCTTCAAAAAAGTAGCGGCAAACAGCTTGCCATTGGCACGGGCCAGATTCGCCAGCAACAACACCTGTTTTTCGTTTTCATTCAGGTATTTAC
>CAZKCK010000227.1:0-5180 GCA_964550695.1 uncultured Bacteroidales bacterium
TTACTGGTTTATTATTTTGATTATTCTTCATACCAGTTGTATATACTTCAACCTTGTTTCCATTTAAAGTAATAAAGTCCAAGCTGGCAAATGCTTTGTCTTTGTTTGCTTTAACTATTTCAGTAAGGGTTTCCCATCTGCTGTCCGTGTACAACGATTTTAAATCCGGGTCAGACTTTATATGCCCGTAATTGGTGTAATTCATTAATGTTGTAATGTAATTTAAATAGAAGAAAGCGCTGTCTGCATTGTTTGCCAAAGCATAAGAACATGCGGCATTATACCGATGGTTCATTGTTATTTTAGCATCAGGTGCTTTAAATGCTTCAGAAAATGCAAAAGCAGATTTCTCAAACTCTTTTACCCGGTATAAAGAGTCTGCTTTTCTGATAAGAACGTCATACCGGCCTGTGTTGGTCTGGCCAAATAGCGATGCAGTGTATAGCAAAAGGGCTAAAAATAAAATTGTTGATTTCATATGTATGTTGCTTTTACATTTATTAATCTCCTATCAATGAACCACGGAAACCCGGATTGCGGATAATTTGCTGTCGGGCACAACGCACTGTTGTTTTTTCATCACGAAATAAGCTGTCAGCAATCGACTCTCAATCCTTGATTCTTTATATATGCCAAATCCATTTTTTGTCAACATGCTTTTTAATTCTTTGAAACTCCATTTGTTGACTACCTTAAATCCACTCAATGAACCAATTATTGTTGCGATGATTCTGCTTTTGGTATTTTCCCCAACACAAAGCGTCGGGGCAATAAAAATTCCGTTGTCTTTCATTACTCTGCTAATCTCTTTTAATGGCTTTTCCGGTTCGTAAAGCAGATGGAATACATTGGAAGCGATCACTACGTCAAATGATTTATCCGGGAATGTGAGGTTATATGAATCCTGGATTTGAAAATCCAGGTTTGTGATTTTTGATTTCAGTAATTTTTGATTTGCGATGCGAACCATCCCGGGTGAAATGTCTGTTGCAATGACAGACGACACTTTTGAGTAAATTGAAAAAGGAATAATCCCTGTTCCGGTTCCGATCTCAAGAACATTGTGACCTGGGTCCAGGTCTGAATCTATATTTTCAAGTATGGTTTTATATGTTTTTCTGAATACTCTATCTATGAAAGAGTCGTAGTAATTTGCAAACCAATCCCAAAATCTTCTCTCTTTAACCTGTCTGTTAACCATATCAGCCTCCAGATTAATAATATTGCAAATGTTCAGGCTTTTTCTGATGCAACACTTGCCATTTGACAGGAAATTACTTAAAAGCAATTTCTTTTCTGATTCTGCTTAACGATGTGTCTGTTACCCCTAAGTATGAAGCAATGTGTTTAACAGAAGCGTTTTGAATAATTTCCGGTCTGGACTTCAGTAATGACTCATACCTTTTTTCGGCTGTAAGGTTAATCATTGACAGTGTTCTCTCTTTTAAAGCAATAAAACTGTTTACTAAAACAGCCCGAACAAATCCTCTGAATTCCGGGATGGTTTGAAATATTTCCTGAAGTTTAGTATGATGCCCTTTCCAACCAAAACATTCTGTTAATGCTTGAATATTTTCCTGGGAAGGTGTTCTTTTAATATAGGAAGCAACTTCAAAAACAATTGAGTTACTGCCATAAAAATTAGTTGTCACCTCATTGCCTTCTGTGTCAATGGCATAAGATCTCATGAACCCTTTCTCAAGAAAAAGGTATTCGTTGCATATAGTACCTTCTTGTAATAAAAAGTCGTTTTTTACTAAAGATATTTGTTCGAAATTGCCTGCAATAAGAAGTGCAATATTGTCAGACATTGGCATTGTCTGTTTGATAAAATTAATCAGATTTTGTCGCTCTGATATCATGCTGATAAGGTTAGAAGGTTTTTTCAAGTTCATCAAATTTTAAGTTAAGAACAATGCGCCAACCCTTGTTCCCATTTGTGTCTGTCCCGTCATTCTTTGGGGCATTTGGAAAAAAAAAAGAAAGCCAAAATATCCCGGAAATTTAGGAATATTTTGGCTCCTTTGTTAATTGAGTATGACTAATTCTTACCGTTTGGTTTCTGAGGTCCCGTTGCGGGCGAATTTTGATTCCCTTGGCCATGCCTGTGTTGATAACCGTTTCCACCTCTGGGGCAATTTCCTTGTCCATGACCATGGCGATGCTGATTACCCATCCCACATCCCTTGGGATTGCCTCTTCCCTGGCCTGCATTCGGACGGTTATCACAAAGGCCATCCCCGTTTTTATCTGCGAACTTTGCACTATTCCCATTTTTTATTCTTCCCTTGTAATTGTCGCACACTCCGTCTTTATTGTTATCAACAAAATTTCCGGGAGCAGCGTTCGTTGAAGTTTGTGTGACCTGGGCATTCGTTTGGGTCGTATTGGCCGATTTGTTTTGGGCAACACCCTGATATGCCATGAATGACATAATGGCGAATAATGCAGTAATGCTTCTCAGTGCTTTCATTTTCTTAGTTATTATTTGGTTAAACATCTGGATATATAAATTAGACGTACCGGAAAGTGAAAACTTGCGCAAAAAAGATAATTAATATTTTTACAACCTGACAGCACAGGTTGCCTGGATGGAATACATATTATCTTCAGTATTTCCGAAATGAAGCAATTTAACCTCGCCTCCAACAAGCCAATGTTTACTTAATGGATAGATATAAGCACCGGAAAGTTCAAAATTGGAAAGAGAGATTGTTTGTGTTAAAACTTTTTGTTTTCCCCCTACAGTTTTGTTCGTGATTAAAGCAACGCCGGTCCCAACCCCAAGATGCACATTTTCAATGATCCTCATCCGGATCAAAAAAAGTAAAGGAATGACTGAGCGATCAACCTGACCGGTGGTATTATCTGTCAACTGCCCTTTTGCCATGAAAAGTTTATAATAACCGGTTTCCAGTCCCAAACTCAGCCGATGTTCCGGTTCCCAGAAAAATTTCAGGGAAACTCCTGCATAATCTTTTTGAAGATTCTGACCACCTACCTCCAGGTTATTGATGTAATGGGTCCAACCGGCACCAATCGTCAACGTATAATGATTAAGACGCACCTTCACACTATCATTTTTCTGTGAATAAACCACAACGGAAAGGAAAACCAAAATGATGGGGATAACTGATCTTATTTGCCTCATATTACTACTCCTGTATATAATGATGATAAGCGACAACATATGGGAAATTGGTAACCAGCCCGTCAAAAATGCCCTGATCCAGGTAATTACGAATCCAACTCGGACTGTCAATGGTCCAGCAAACCGCTATTCGTTCTTCATTATGCATCTGTTGAACAAGGTCGCTTTGGATGCCCAATGTCCATCTGGGAGCCCATACTTTGGAGTTCACCATCCTGACATCATCCACAGTAAGTTCGCATAAGGAAGGAACATTCTTGTAGTCCGGATAGGCCATGAATGCATTCAGCACATCAGTATCTGGAATTCCCATCAGGATGACAATATCCCTGCCTTTATCCTTTGCACGCTGTATTGCACGCTGTTGAACAGGGATAGCCACCGGAACGGCATCTGCACTTTTCATATCCATATAGACAAAGCGTAAATCAGTGCTGTCAATGGCAAATGTCAGTACCTCTTCCAAAGAAGGAATCCTCTCTCCGTGGATAAGCTTTACAAAAGATGACAGCTGGAGCCATGTATAGGCGCTTATATCACCGGCCAATAAACCTTTTTGCGTGAGCCGGGTGTTGATATCCGGATCATGATAGATGAAAGCGACACCATCACTGCTTATCCTGGGGTCTACTTCAATCCCTGTAGTACCCAGTCTTTCAGTAAATTTAACCATGGCAATGCTGTTCTCCGACACGGGTAGCCGATCGGAATTCCGTCCTCCGGCCCGGTGTCCAAGAATGTAAAAGTTGCTGCTTTTTACTTTTTGTGAAAATGGACGCAGATACCGGAGCGTGATTGATTGGCTGGGGGCTTCATTATTTGTTCCGTAGAAACCCCTGAGGATAATGTTCGGTGAAGATTTTTCAGCCAAAAGATCATTACCACCCTCTGATCCTGAAATGGACATGTTGCATAAACCAGTTGCATCACTGTATCCATCCCTCCAGTATCCCTGGATTAGTATAACCGAATCAAGGTAACCGGCATCCATGATAAAATGCTTCCCATTCCTGCATGTGAACAGGATGCCGTAATGGTTCCATTTTACAACCATCGTATCACCAAATATCGTTGTGTTGGTAGTTGCCAGGTAAATTCCTTCCATGAGCGGTTTTGATAAAGGAGGCACAGGCAGTGTTCCATTAGGAAATGAGTTGATACCGGAAGAGGGGACAGGCATCAGTGATTCTTTATTGCAGCCAATGATGAGCAACAGAAGACCAATCACATAAAGATTTCTGATTTTCATAATATCCAGCTGATATAAAGTTCGGGAATGTGGTAAAACCGGTTAAATGTTGAAAACAACATCCAGGTAGGCCAATAAAATTTCACATAATTATCCTTCAGACCTACGATGAGCACCTTATTATGATGAATTCTTTGTTCCACATAAAAAGAAAGGGTTCCGCCATTCAGGAAGGTTTTGGAACGGCTTACTTCAATTTCACCTGAATTTGTTGAAACTTTGCCCACAATTACCAATTCTCCCTTCAGGGTAAAAGCCATTTTTTTAAGCTTATACCCAAACGAAATATTCGGATAATGCATCCATGCCTGGGTGCTGTTGTTAAAACCGGATTGTTTTAACCTGCCGTAAACATAGGCAATGTCCCATCCTCCCTTTATTCCAAAATTCCTGAATAAAAAGCTGATCCTTGGCCCCGCCCTTAGTTGATTGGAAACAATGATTGTAGTCAGGTCCGATTCAAGTGAGAGTTTCCACGGTAGTCCGAATGTCATGTGAACATTAGCCAATGGTGCCTGAATGGCACTTTCCAGCAGATCTTCCGGAGGTTTGACCATCGAGAGTCCGGCAGACACCTGAAAACCCCACTTTTTATAATGATGCGGGAATTGCATGGCGTGAAAGGTTATATCAAATGTGTCTTTGAGAGCCGGTTCCTGGGCAGAGGCCAGCATGCTTAAGCTGAACAGGTAAAAAAGGGTAAGTTTAATTTTCATTTTTCCGTTTTTGTAATAGACAGTAAATGGTGTTATTGCCAATCATCAGTAAAAGAAGTGTGCC
>CAZKCK010000227.1:5190-6161 GCA_964550695.1 uncultured Bacteroidales bacterium
ATTATGCGGAAATTGCATCGCGTGAGTGGTGATATCAAAGGTGTCTTTTGGAACCGGTTCCTGGGCAGAGGCCAGCATGCTTAAAATAAGCAGGTAAAAAAGTGTAAGTTCAATTTTCATAAAAAACTTCCCGGGAATGTTAACTGTAAAGCGACAAAAGGCGGAGGTCATTCCTTCGCCTATGGTTAAATCATAAAAACCGAAATTATTTTACTTTTATTTCTTACTCTGGGTGCTAAACCCAAAAGGCAAATATAAAGGGCAGAAACTCAATAAGCTTGTCAGGATGAAAATTCCGGCAAAGATCAGTAAAATAATTGTAATGGTTCCTGAAATTACATGTGTGAAATACAGGATGATTACTATGGCTGCAATCACCAACCTGATTGCGATGTCGATGGTTCCCATGTTTTTTTTCATAAGGTTAAGTTTTAGGTTAAGAAATTAAACTATAAAAATACAATGCTGCAAGCGCAAGAAAGAAAATCATTGTTGCAACTCTTTTAATTTGAAACATCCTCATACGATCAGATACATTTAAACGATTAGTTTGTCCGTAAATACTCAATGGCACTCAAGGCTGCAATCGTGCCGTCTGCAACAGCAGTGGTTACCTGACGGTATCGTTTCACAATACTATCTCCAGCTGCAAAAACACCCGGGACATTTGTTTGCATTTCCGTTCCTACAATAATTTCACCTCTGTCATTCAAATGGACGCATTTTTCAAATCCCTGGGTTTTCGCTACATATCCAATGAAAATAAAGATTCCGTCGACAGATAGCATGGTTTTATCCCCGGTTGGAAGATGTTCAATCTCAACTTGCTTTACAGAATCGTCACCAAGTATATTCCGGACTTGCGATTCCATGTAAAACTTAATTTTGGGATTGGCCTTGGCCTCTTCAACAGCAAATGGAAAAGCCTGGAACTGATCGAACTGATGGACTATGGCAACATTGCGGGCATA
>CAZKCK010000228.1:0-6103 GCA_964550695.1 uncultured Bacteroidales bacterium
ATTGGTTACGGTTCTAAAAAGGTTTTCGACGCAAGAAAAAAACTTGCTGAGTAAAATCACATCTCTAATTGAAAAAGCCGGGGCAAACGCCCCGGCTTTTTTTATGTCGGGTTAAACTACCTGATTAATTCCAAAAATTGTTTTGGATGAAAAACAAGGATTTCTCCCTACGGTCGAAATGACCTGATTATTTGGCCTGAGGATTTGTGGAGGGGAAACGTGCGGGCGGCTTCGCCGCCCGCACGTTTCCCCTCCATTCAATATGTCCGTTCAAGTCATTCCGGGTGCAACTACAGAGGAATCTCAATAACAATGAAATAACATAGATTAAAGATTGTGTTTATGAATTATTCAGGATTATATAACCATATAAGGCACATATTAGTTATCAGCAAATCAGAGATGTTTATGAACAGTTCTGTTGAGTCCTTCTTTGTAAAAATTACTCCAATGTGTACCGATTCCTGAATTGATACACATTTGTATTGACTTTACTTTGTGTATTACTTATTTTTACATCTTCTAATCGTACGATTTCCGTTTCATTCATATTGATATACATCAAAGTATGGAGTCACGCATTCATCAAAACTTGGTTCTAAGTTGTTGATAATGTGTGATTTTTTTCTCAATGTGTATTTAATGATTATCGGGCTTACAATTTTTTATTGTTATCATAAATTGAACGGTTATCAATTTTATAAACTGAATCCTTAAATTTAATGTTCACATATACAAAGTATTAACTTAAATTTTAATCTATGAAATAACACACCCGTTAACCACTGTTTTTACACATTCCCGTAGTCTTTTGAATCTCATAAACATCACATTTGTACAAATAAGCTATTCATTCATTTATTAACCAATTTTATTTTATGAAAAAACTATTCATGTTTTTGGTAGCCCTTTGCTTTATAACGGCTATTTACGGGCAAACCGTGCTCATTTCACCTACGGGAGCAGGTGGATTTGAGTTAGGAACCACTTTCGCCGCCAATGGCTGGACTTCTTCCAACTCGGCCAACAATCCCTGGGTGCTTGGCACCTATGTATCTGCAGCACCCTTTTCAAACCGGAGTGTATACGTTTCAAACGATGCCGGTGCTACAAATAACTACACGAATACCCTCTCGGCATTAAATTATTTTTATCGCGATGTTGCCATTCCGGCAGGAGAATCGGCCATTACCCTGAGTTTTAACTGGGTTTGCACAGGGGAGAGTACCTATGACCTTATTCAGGTTTTTGCATCATCCACATCCATCACTCCTGTAGGTACCACCACTTTTCCTGGATTTGGTTTATCCAACGTTCCGAGTGGTATCGCAGGTGCCACTTTTATCGGTTCTGCCAACCTTCAATCTACAATTCAAACTGCTACCTTCACAATTCCGGCTTCATTTGCAGGAACCACGATGCGTTTAATTTTTGCCTGGAAGAATGATGGTTCAGGTGGAACTGCCCCTGGTGGTTCCATTGATAACATATCACTTACTTCAGCCTTACCTTCTCCGGCTACATGCCCCACAGCCTATGTTCCCGCAAGTGGTTCCACGGGAGTTCCCGGAAGTCAGGTTCTTTCATGGTCAGGTGCAACGGGCCTCCCTACTCCTACGTATGATGTATATTTTGGGACCAATTCAGCATTGGTTGCTGCAAAAGATGCAAGTGTTAAAGTGCTTACGGGTACATCAGCACTCACTTACACGCCCACGCTTATTTTGAGCACTACTTATTACTGGATGGTTGTTCCCGGAAACGGTGTTACGGGTGGGCCTTCAACCTGTGCTGTGAATTCATTTACTACAATAGCTCCTGCTACTTATACGGCCTCCACCTATGGTGGGCTCTGGAATGATGCGGCCACCTGGGTTGGCGGAGTTGTTCCGGCAGCCGGCAATGATATTGTTATCCCTTCCGGCTCGATAGTGACTATAAACCAAGCTGTTACAGTCAAAGACCTTACAATCAGCGGTGTGCTGCAATGGGGTTCCACTACTTTTACCCTTACAGCTTCAGGCAATGTGTTGGTTAATTCAGGCGGACGGTTTTTAGCCTACACCACCGGACCAACCGGGCAAACAGTAAACATTGGGGGAAATTTTACGAACAACGGATATGCCAATCTTGCTGTTAGTTCTACGCTGATCAGGTTTAATGGTAGTCAGCAAACTGGTGGAAGTTTAGTTCAGGTGCTTGATGGTTCCGGATACTTTGAGGGAGATGGTACAAATGGGATAATCCGCCAGCTATATTTTGAAACAACCGGAAGCAGCACTATATCAACATCTCAGAATATTATTGCTACGAGTGGCTTTGCACATACTGCCGGCTCGCTGAACACCAACAACAAGCTTACCATCAACAACAATGCACAGGTTTATGGACAGCCCATGAATACGCAGGTTGCAAGCGTTGCAGTTACCACACTTGGAGTTGGCTATACCAATGCACCTGTTGTGTTTGGGGCAAGTGTAACGCCATGGGCGGCAGCAACTGCTCTTACACTCAATTCACGGTATTTTTCGGGCAATAACGTGTACCTGTGTACAGTAGCCGGAACAACCGGGTCAACTGCACCCACTTCCACCGCACCTGCCCCGTTTAGTGATGGTTCAGCCACCCTGCTTTATTTGGGAGCTACCGGAACATTGGGCAATCCTTTTCAACAAATCGCGGTTACAGTGGGTACACAGTATTTTTATGCAGGCAACCTTTATGTTTGTACTACCGCCGGCGTACCTTCAGCAACGGCCCCTCCCGTGCATACTTCGGGTATCGTAAGCAGTGGTGCAGCCGCTTTCCTTTACAAGGGCACCCCGGCTATCGTTGCTGTAAATTATATTCCTCCTACCATGTCAGTCAGGAGCTTAACTTTGGTAAGCCCGGGTAGTGGCTATATTTCAAGTGCTCCTTCATTAACTTTTAACCTGAATGGCGGTACTGTTACAACTGCCGCTACTGCATCTGTTGTATTCTTTCAACAAATTGCAGGGCCGGGGAATTCCGGTACGCAAAAAAGTGCAATAGCTGCAATTACGGGATTGCTCAACATTGTAAGTGATCAGGCTGTGGGAGGTATTACGACTGCAAACGGAGGCACCAATTATTCTGCAGCTCCATCAGTTGGATTCGCGCTGCCTACGGGCTTCCTGAATCTGGTTACTGCCGGCGGCTCGGGCTATACTTCGGCTCCGACGGTCACCGTTACAGGCGGAGCTTCCTTAACCGGGAAAACCGATCCCACCTTTACAGTAATAGTGGCCCAGGGCAAGGTAGTTTCCGTAATTTGTTCTGCTGGCGGAACCCTGTGGACTTCACCTCCCACGCTTACGTTAACCGGTGGTGGCGGAACTGGTGCATTATGTGAATTCCCCTTAGGTTGTTTGCCGCAGGCAACGGCCATATTAACAGATGGAACCATTACTAATTTCACAATTGTAAAAGCCGGTTACGGCTACGTAACAGCACCTGCAGTTGGTTTGGTTACCGTAGGCACTGTATCTTCAGCGGCTACTGCACCCACAAGCAGAATTGGACTGTATAATTTGAATTTAGGTTATTTTACTCCTGCCGGAACCATAGGCAATGCAGTTCATACTGAAAGTGTTGTGATCCCGGTCAACAGAAGAATCAATGCATTTACAATGGCCAGTGCAATGGGTGCTACATTTACAGGGAATCTGGAATTCTACAGTTCTTCTCCAATAACCCTGACCAATGGAAAGGCAGATTTTGGAACCAATACACTTACATTCTCGCACCCATCCTATGCTGGTGTAGCCGGATCAACCACTTCGAGCGTTTCGGGGATTATAAAACTAAATTCGCCGGGAGGTTCACTCACGCGTACTTTTCCGTTTGACGCCGCTCTGGCAGTGGCTACCGGAACCGGATCTCTGGCAACCGGATCAACCATCACCTCACTTACGGCTAGCCGCACAGGTGCACCAAGCGGGGGGTATGCCACAGGCACCCGGGCTTACAGGGTTCAACCCAATGCAGGGGCTGTGTATGGAACTGCTCCAACAGTTCAGCTATACTGGAACGGAAACGACAACCTTATTACTGATCAGGTCAGTTTGTTAATTGCACAATCCACTGCCGTTACCGGCCCATGGACTGACCGCAGCACAGGCACAGGCACAGGTTCACTTCCTGCAACTGGCAACCGCACTACGGCCACAGTTGCTCCCGGTCCCATTGTGCCAACCGGCGATGATTATTATGCATGGACAAGTACCTATATTCCACCGCCAGCTTTATCCTACGATATTACAAGGACCACAGGAATTACCTATAATTCAGTTATAAGCACAGGTACAGTGCTGGGTTGGACTGGAACAAATACTGACGACCAGACTTCTCCGGCTGTAACGATTCCGTCATCTACCTTTACTTATCAGGGTCAGGTAGTGACGGGTTTCAATATGTGCACGAATGGCTGGATTAAACTGATTACAGCAACCGATCCTGCCACAACTGCAACCACTTTTGCCAATTGTTTTGGAGGGACTACAATTTCACGGATTATCGCACCTTTCTGGGATGATTTGTCAACAAATCCTCACAACAGCACGCTTGCCACCCTGAATACCAATACACGTTACCAGATTATCGGGAGTACACCGGGTTCCAGGCAGATTGTGTGTGAATGGTACAATTACACTGTATATGGTGCTGCCGGCCCACAACTGAATTTCCAGGTAGTGCTTGACGAGTCAGACAACAGTGTTACATTTAATTATGGATTGTTCCAGGGATTTAATGGCACTAACAATCACCGTTATACCTACTCTTGCGGTATTGGTGGTGCATTGATCAGTGCAGCTCCTTTCGCCGGACAGTTGTATGCCCAGCAATATGAAAATACCGCTGATTTTTCACACCAGAATGCAAGAATTGCTCAGGTTGGTGCCAATGGCCTTTTAAGTATTCCTGAATGCAATACATCCATTAAATTCACACCGGGAACCTATGCCGGATTCACAGCTCCCGTTCCCACTCCTCCTGTAAATGATGAAGCTGCAGGTGCAATTACAATTCCGGCTTTAAGTGCTTTCCCGTCGAATCTTTGTGGAAATTTCTATACTTCCAGGTTTGCCACCGCATCAAGCCAGACGGTTTGTGCCGGAACGGCAGATGACGATGTATGGTTTAAATTTACGGCTGTTGAATCCAATACGACTGTCAGAATTTATGGATCGGGAGGCTATATTCCAAGAGTTCAGGTTCTTGATGCCAGCCTGAACCCGTTGGGAACCCCGGTATGTCTGGCCGGTTCTGCAGCCGGTACCCAGATTGATGCAGTTTTGACAGGTTTATCAACAGGATCTTTATACTATGTAAGAGTATATCATGATGGAGGTGGCATTCAGGCCACAGGTACATCCGTATTGGCCGGAGATGTTGTTAGCTCTGTATCCATGACGAACGTTGGAAGTGGTTATACCGTAACCGGTTCAGGAAGTGTTACTACGGCAAGAGTCAGATTTACCGACGGTGGCGGTTCTGATGCTGTTGGAACTGCTGTACTTACAAGTGGGACTGTATCATCCATAACTATTAACAATGGTGGTTCAGGGTATACCAGTGCCCCAACCCTTACAGTCGAAAGCCCGGCATGGGCACACAATGGCGAATTTGCGATTGTGGTTTATTCACCTATTGCCAATGATGATTGTTCCGGGGCTATTTCCCTTACAAATCTCACCAACACAACTTGTGTAAACGGTCAAAATGCCAGAAACGGCGTTGCAACCAGTTCAGCCACTGCTTCTTCGCAGGCTGCTGCTTGTGGATTGCCTGATGATGACGTTTGGTATAAAATTGATGCTACCGTAACATCCTATGCCGTTACAGCTACAGGAACGGGTGCATTTGATGCAGCTTTCCAGGTATTTGATGGTGGTGCTACCCCCGGCAGTTGTGGCACCATGACTTCGGTTTCGTGTACAAATGGTACAGGCGCCGGGCTTTCAGAATCGGCTGCCTTTACGTCAGTTGCCGGTAATACCTATTTTATCCGGGCTTACCATGCAGGCGCTGGTTCTGCTGTTGGCGAAACATTTGATATCTGCATTCGTGAAGCTGATATTAC
>CAZKCK010000229.1:0-6094 GCA_964550695.1 uncultured Bacteroidales bacterium
ACCATTTGGTATTGCCCAGACCGGTAAGGCTTTTCGTAATGAGATCGTAGCCAGGCAGTTCATCTTCCGCATGCGCGAATTTGAACAGATGGAAATGCAGTTTTTTGTACGTCCCGGCACCGAGATGGAATGGTACCACCACTGGAAGGAAACCCGCATGAAGTGGCATCTTTCACTTGGAATCCCGGCTTCAAAATACCGTTTTCATGACCATGACAAACTGGCCCACTATGCCAATGCCGCAGCCGATATTGAATTTGAATTCCCGTTTGGTTTCAAAGAACTGGAAGGAATTCACTCGCGTACTGATTTTGATTTGAATGCGCACCAGAAATTCTCGGGCAAAAAACTGCAGTATTTCGATCCTGAACTGAATGAGAGTTATGTTCCCTACGTGGTTGAAACCTCCATTGGCCTCGACAGGATGTTCCTGGCCATCATGAGCAACGCCTATTGCGAAGAGAAACTGGAAGACGGATCAGAGCGCGTGGTGATGCGCATTCCGCCATTCCTTTCGCCTTACAAAGCCGCCATTCTTCCATTGGTTGCCAAAGACGGAATGCCCGAAAAGGCCCGCGAAATTATGGACAGTCTCAAATATTCATACATGTGCCAGTATGAGGAAAAGGATTCCATTGGTCGCCGTTACCGCCGTCAGGATGCGATCGGGACACCTTTCTGCATTACCGTTGACCATCAGACGTTTGAAGACAACACCGTCACCATACGCGAACGCGACACCATGAAGCAGGACCGTGTGAAAATTGAAGACCTCCACGGAATTATAGCCGGCAAGCTAGCCGTTTAACTGATGTTATGTAAGAGGATAACGTAAGGTGGGTTTCCGCCTGACTTTATCCTCTTCTCAGTTTCAGGACAAGACAGGCAGTAGGCAATAGGCAATAGGCAATAGTGGTAAAGGGTGAATGGTGAGTCAAATTCTTGAAATTGAATGATCTCCCTTTCTTTCATGTGCCTATTATTTCATGTGCTCATGTGAAAAAAGCCTGCCCAGAGCCTGACGAAGGGTGCTAATGAAAAACCCCTTGCAAAATAAATCCCCTAGCCTGATCATTTGGTTCTTTCATTAAAAATTCATAGTTAAAAACTCCAATGTTGTTGGTTCATGCATAAGCACATGAACTCACCAGCACATGAGCTCATTTCCAAATCCTCACATTTCCACATCTGCATATCTTCACATTCTCACATCTTCACATTTCCTACTCATATTTAATGACTTCCACCGGCCGTGTGCGTGTGGCTGAAACTGCCTGCCAACCTGTGGTAATCAATGCAATCAGTACTGATAACAATGCCGTGGATATGAAAATCATTGGTGAAATCCGGATGCTGTAACTGAAATTGCCCAACCATTCTGACATCATGAGCCATGAAACAGGAACAGAGATGACATTGGCAATAAGTACCAGCACCACAAATCCAGATGTGAGTAACCTGAGTATATCGGTTTGCGTGGCGCCAAGTACAATGCGGATACCCACTTCATGTTTTCTTTTCTGCATGGCAAATCCGGCAAGGCCAAACAGTCCGAGGCAGGCCACAAATACCGCCAAAACCGTAAACCATGAAAAGATGTGTCCGAGATAAGCCTCCTGTGAATAACCACTTTCAATCATGTCAGACACATTTGTGCATGTGAAAGGTTCTTCCGGCAGTATTTTTTTCCAGATTTTTTCAATTTCAGCCTCAACCGAAGATTGCAGTCCGGGGTGTGTTTCAATTACAATATACGAAAATCCACCGTAAGGTTGCTGCGTAATAATCAGAGGTTCAACTTTAAAATGAAGAGGTGCGAAATTAAAATCCTTTACAACCCCAATTACTTTATGTATTCCGTTGCGGCTGATTTTTTTCCCGACGGGTTGCTCCCAGCCCGCACTTCCGGCGAAGGCTTCATTTACCAAAACAGCTTGTTTATCAGAAATAAGATCAGGCAGAAAGTTTCGTCCTTCCGCTATTTTGAGTCCGAAAACCGGTACAAATCCGGCATCTGCATCCACCACATTAATCATTCGCACGGTATTTTCTCCTTCCAGCATGTAACCGTTGCATGTAAATCCATTTCCGGGAATTTCTGAAGCAGCACCGGCATGTACCACTCCTGCAAGGTTTCTGAATTCATTCTGCAGCACTTCACATTTTGAGGCTGAAGTTTCGTCAGGAAGTGTGATTGCCATTATATTGCTGCTTCTGAATCCCTTGTCATGATTTTTCATATAACCCAATTGGGTAAAGATAATCCACGTGCAATTGATGAGGGTTACAGAAATCACAAATTGCATCACCACAAGAATTTTAGGTAGCAATGCCCTTCCCTTACCGGTTTCAAAACCGCCTTTAAGTACCATTACCGGCCGGAATGAAGAAAGGTAAAAAGCCGGGTAAGCTCCGGCAATCAAGCCGGTTAGAATTACAATCAGGAAAACTGCAGGCAACAACCAGCCCGAAAGCGGCCCATAAAGCGACAATTCGGAACCAATCAGCGCATTATAGTATGGTTGAAGTAATTCAATAAAAATCAGGGCAATAAATAAAGCAGCCAGACTCATGACAATTGCCTCACCCAGGTATTGCACAATCAACGATTTGCGGTCAGCACCACAGACTTTACGCACACCGGTTTCTTTGGCGCGCCTGACAGCCGCCGCAGTGCTCAGGTTTGTGAAATTAAAACAGGCAATCAGCAGTATAAAAATTGCGATAGCGCTAAAAATCAGAATATTTGAAATACTTCCCCTGACTTCACCGCCCTCTGAAGCTTCCGAGAATAAATGAATTTTTCGCAAAGGTTCAAACACAAGGTTTACGCTCATCCCTGCTCTCCGCATTTCGCGGTTGATGTGTTCTTCGAGGAAGACCGGAAGTAAGGGTGCCAGCGTGGAAGGATTGACACCGGCCTGCATCACGATATAAGTAAAGTACTGGTTGCCACCGTTCCAGCCCATGTGATTCGTTTTGTCGAGGTAAAGCGTTGAAAAAGAAATCAGCGCATTGAACTGCAGATGTGAATTTGACGGAACATCTTCTGCTATGCCTGTGACAACAAGGTTGAGTTTATTGTTGAACCTTATAACCCTTCCCAGTGGATTTTGATTTCCAAACAGGATTGCAGCAGTTTTTTGTGTGAGCACAATGGTGTTTTCCTTGTTGAGCACCGTAGTTTTATTCCCTGAAATCAACTTAAATGAAAACCCTTCAAAAAATCCGGAATCAGCATATACAATCTGGTCCGCAGGAATGATTTTGCCGTCCGTTTCAAAAAAACCATCTCCCGGGTTCGACACCCTGATAAATGATCTGATTCCCGGAAAGGCCTCTGCAAGTGAAGGCCCTACTGCCGCAACAATTGTTGAGGCTTTCTGGCTCTCATCCTTTTGCCTGTAATCCATCAGTACACGGTAAATATCGCGATGGCCGGCATGAAACCGGTCGAAACTGAGTTCATTCAATACGTACATCCCGATTAAAATGCTGGCGGTAAGGCCAATACTCATTCCAAGCAGATTGAGTATCAGATAACCTGGATTCCGTGTAAACGAGCGGAATGTGTGAAGAAAGAAGTGTTTAAACATCGCTACAAGTATAATATATTTCGGAGATATCTGAAAGTCGCATTGCAAAGCACATACTGAATTCAATAAGCCAATTATTGTGCCGCGACCGCAAACTCATGATAAACATAGGATTACAGAATTTTTGTTGTAGAATATCATTGTTTGTGTTTCACTTTTATACACGTAAGGTGTTTCAAAACGAAACAGTTTGTATCTTTGAAGAAAAAAACATGACCGAAGGGTGCATACTGGTTGCTGACGACAAACCCGATATCAGGGTCAGTCTGAAAATGCTGCTGAAGACTGAATTCAGTGAAGTGATTTTTACGGATAAAACGGCGTTGGTGTCCTCGCTTATACATGAAAAAGCCGTTGATGTGGTTTTGCTGGATATGAATTTTGCTGCCGGCAACACCGACGGGCATGAAGGCTTTGAATGTCTGGAAGCAATAAAATCAGCAAACAAATCGACCCAGGTGGTGCTGATGACGGCTTATGCTGGTATTGAACTGGCCATAAAGGGATTAAAGCAGGGCGCAACTGATTTTGTGGTAAAACCCTGGGACAATGATAAACTGATTGCAACGCTGAAGGCTGCCTGCAAAATAAGCAAGGCAACACGTCAGATTGAACAGTTGCAGAACCGCGAACAGGCACTGCTGGAAGACAATCAGAGGTGGGCGGGCCGGATTTCAGGGGATTCGCCTGAAATAAAAAAGCTGCTCTCCGCCACCGGCAAAGTGGCTGCTACCGAAGCCTCTGTGCTGATAACCGGTGAGAATGGAACCGGCAAAGAACTGGTGGCAAGGTTGCTGCATGTAAAATCTGACCGGGCTTCAAAGGTTTTTATGCGTGTCGATCTTGGCTCAATACCTGCAAGCATGTTTGAAGATGAGCTTTTTGGGCATGTACGCGGGGCTTTTACGGATGCACGTGAGGCGCGGCCGGGCAGGTTTGAGGTTGCCAGCGGCGGTACCATTTTCCTGGATGAAATCGGGAATCTTCCCGCTGCATTGCAGCCCAAATTGCTGAGCGTACTCGAAACCCGTACCGTTACCAGGCTGGGATCAAACAACCCCGTACCGGTGGATGTACGGGTGATTTGTGCCACCAACCAGTCGCTGCACAACCTGATCAGCAGTAACCTCTTCCGCGAAGATTTGTTTTTCAGAATCAATACCGTTGAACTGTTTGTACCGCCGCTACGCGACCGTCATGGCGATATCTCACTGCTGGCCTCGCATTTTCTGGAAATCTTTAAAACAAAGTACCGGAAGCCGGCCATACGTTTTGCCGCAGGCGCTGTTGAGCGTATGGAAAAATATTCATGGCCCGGCAATGTGCGTGAACTGATGCATGCCGTTGAAAGATCAGTAATTCTGTCTGAAAACGATGTGGCTATTGTTGAGGTCATACCGGTTGCTCATACAAAAACAGCCGTAAATGAGCGCACCATCAGCCTCGAAAAAATGGAACGCGAAACCATTGAGCAGGCCATACAGCGCAACAAGGGCAATATGAGTAAAGCCGCCCGTGAGCTGGGACTTGGAAGAACAACACTTTACCGGAAAATGCAAAATTATGGTTTATAAAAAATTTGGAGCCGGCATTTTGATCAGGGTTTTAATCCTTGCAATCGTATTGTTTCTCTTTGCATTATCGTTATCGGGCAAAGGCATGTATTTTACCTGCGCGGGACTTGCTTTGGCTGCGGCTTTGATGGTTTGGGAACTTTACAGGTTTGCTTCCCGGGCACAGCGCGATTTGGCTGAATTCCTCAGCCAGTTTGAGAAAAATGATTTTACGCGGACGTGGAATGATGAGGGCAGGGAAGCTGGATATCAAAGTGTTTTTAACCGGATTGCACAAAGGTTTGAAACCGAAATCAGCAGCCGTGAGGTACAGTACCAGTATCTGCAGAATTTAGTCCGGCACCTTCAGGTTGCCGTTATTTGCTTCGGACCCGAAAATCAGACGGATATTCTGAACCCCGAAGCCAGCAGATTTTTACGCATCGTTCATTTGAGCGGTCTGGATGAGTTGCGGAACCGTTTTCCATCACTGGCAGTATTTATTGAAGGGGCCACAGCTTCCTGTTCTGAAACCATGAAACTAGATTTTGATGATGGATTTGCGGAGGTTGTGGTGCACATCAGCATGTTTAAGCTCAAAGAGAAGCTGTACAAACTCGTAACCATTCACGATATCAGCCAGCGGCTCGTGCACAGGGAATTGCAGGCATGGAAGAATCTCATCAGGGTGATGAATCATGAAATTGTGAATTCGGTGGCACCGGTATTGTCGCTGAGTAAAACCACATTGAAGCTGGTTCAGAACAGTGCTCCAGGGGAAATTCGTCCTGCACTTGCAGCCGATTTACTCGAGAGTCTTGAAGCCATTGAACGCCGCAGCCATGGCCTGCTGGGGTTTGTTGAAAATTTCAGATCGTTTGCCGCTGCCACGGTTCCAAAACCCGAATTGTTTGATGCAGGTAAATTCCTGAAAGACATCAGTAC
>CAZKCK010000230.1:0-6043 GCA_964550695.1 uncultured Bacteroidales bacterium
GCAATAGGCAATAGGCAATAGGCAACATACAATAGGCAATAGGCAATAGGCAATAGGCATTAGGCAATAGGCAATAGGCAGTAAGCAGTCTTTCTGTATTAATGCGTATTTTTATTAAATGCATTTTTCAGGGGAACTCATGCTTTATATATCAAAAATTATTAAATTTGAGGGTTCAATCGTCACACAATTGACCAATTTTTAGAGAATCATCTGTGATTGATGCTGTTACACGCATTATCAAACTGCAATGTTCGGCAGTACCGGTCACAAATTTAAAATCATCCCTATGAAAAGTTTTTATTTCCTTTTCGCCATTATCCTTCTGTCAGTCACTGCAAATTCACAGAAAAGCAATTTTGCGGAATTAAAGCCCTTAAGTGAAACTGAGTTGCAAAAACTGGCTTCCATTCCGGAGCTACAGGTTGAACAGGCCGACAGGGCCTTGCTGATGCCCGCCAGTGTTGACAATTCTACACTGCCTTATTTCAGGCCGCTTTTTACACAATCGGGTCTTGAGTGCGGACAGGCTGCCAGCATCGGGTTAAATTTTACGTATGAAATGAATGTAGCGCGCAATTTGCCCGGCAATGTGCCACAAAATCAGTACGCCACATATTTTACGTACGATTTCATCAACGGAGGCGGCGATCAGGGGGTAAGTTTTTACGAATCATGGGAAATAGTAAAACGTTGTGGCAACCCCACTGTGGCTGCCTATGGAGGCCTTTCAGCCGGAGGTTCTTCGCGTTGGATGTCTGGTTATGATATGTATTACAATGCGATGCATAATCGGATTTCTGTTTTAAATACCATCAAAACCAACACCGTTGAAGGGCTGAATACTGTAAGAAACTGGATTTTCAATCATTGCAATGGTTCCACCATCGGGGGCATGGCCAATATTTACATTCCGTTCAAATCGCCTGATGCGCAACTGGCATCCGGTACACCCGAAGCAGGTAAATGGGTAATCATAACCTGGGGCTCTAGTCCGAATCATGCATTAACACTGGTCGGATACAATGATTCAATCCGCTGGGATTACAACGGCGACGGGCAGTATACCAACAATCTCGATATCAATGGTGATGGGGTAACAGATGTGAAAGACTGGGAAATCGGTGGTTTTAAAATTGCCAACACTTACGGAACCATCACCAACTGGGGCGATCAGGGCTTTTCGTACGTGATGTATAAAACCTTTGCCGATAATTTGGGTAGCGGCGGAATATGGAACCACTCAGTGAGTGTTGCAAAAGTTAAACAGGATTTAACCCCAAAACTCACTTATAAGGTTACAATCAAGCATACCTCCCGGAATAAAATCAAACTGCTTGCGGGCGTTTCACAAAATACGGCTGCCACTGCACCCGATGTACTGCTGAACCTTCCCATATTCGACTATCAGGGCGGCGATAAATATATGCAGGGCGGCACCACCGAAGCCGATAAAACCATTGAGATCGGCCTGGATGCAACACCTTTGCTGAGTGAAATTGCGTCAGGGCTTCCTGCAAAGTTCTTCCTGATGCTTCAGGAAGATGACCCTACCGGGATTGGCACCGGGCAAATTATTTCATATTCACTGGTTGATTATAACGGTGCCCCGGTCACTACCACATGCAGCAGCAGCAATGTACCGATTGTAGAAAACGGACTTACAACGCTTTCAATTGTAATTACACCCACTTTCAGCCGGCCTGCAATTACCAACACCACGCTGCCCGAAGCAAAGATTTATGAGCCTTACAGTCAGCAGATGAATGCCACCGGCGGCACCACCGCTTACCGCTGGAAATTTAAATGCGATTATACCGAGACCGCAGTTCCAACTCCATTTCCATCGGTTACAGCACAGCAGCTTACCATTTCAAATACCATCAACGGGTTTGCCGAAGTAACCCTGCCTTTTGCGTTCCCTTTTTACGGCAAGTCCTATACAAAACTATATGCACACGTGGATGGTTACCTGATGTTCCAGTCAGATTACATGCCCTGGACTTTCCTGATTGAAGAGAATACCTTTCAGAAAAATACACGCAATATTTCGCCTTACATGTCAAAACCGCTTACGCTGTACCCGTCAGAAGGCGATGGCATCTGGTATCAGGGTGATGCAAATTCTGCAACATTCAGATGGAAGGCTGGTATGTACAGTTCAGGACCAACAACTGATCTGAACTTTGCTGCAAAAATATTCCCCGATGGTAAAATAGAATTCTATTACGGATCCATCGTGTCGAATGACTGGGTTGAGTGGAATGCAGGTATTTCGGAAGGTGACGGTGTGAATTTTAAAATTGCTTCCATCACCGATAGCCTGAACCAGCCTGTGGCCAACAGTATGTTCAGGTTTACCACCCTTCCGTTTCCTACCGAGATGACCATCAGTGATGAAGGGCTCTTTGCAGGAACCCCGTCGGATGAATATGAAAATATTCCGGTGAAATTTTATGTTGAAGACAACAACAACATCTACAATACCAAAACACTCAACTTTTCAACCAAAGGCATCAATATCGAATACAGCATCCTTTCCGGCACCGACAGCATCCCTGAATACGGCGAAACCGCCCATCTTACAGCAACGCTGACCAATATCGGAAACACCGCACTGCACAACGTGGTATTAAAGATTTTTGAGACTGACAGCTACATTACGTTAATCGACAGCATACAGAATTTTGGTCTGCTCAATCCCGGGCAATCCATTACCATTACTGATGCGCTTTCATTTTATATCGCACAATCCATCCCTGATGGCCAAATCATCAACACGGTAAATAAGGCTTATGCCACCGAAGATATTTTTACCCGCAACATTCCGATTACGGCCTATGCTGCGAATCTGATCATTGCCAATGCTGCAATTGTGGATGGCAACAACAATATCCTGATGCCGGGCGAAACTGGATCGCTGGTTGTAACCCTTGATAACCAGGGTGGCTCTGCAGCTTACAACATCAATGCCCTGCTGACCAACAGCGACCCTTATCTTACAATTAATCAGGGTACAGCCACGCTGCCGCTGCTTGATAAATACAGCAGTG
This sequence comes from uncultured Bacteroidales bacterium, assembly GCA_964550695.1. Lineage (GTDB taxonomy): Bacteria > Bacteroidota > Bacteroidia > Bacteroidales > TTA-H9 > CAZKCK01. The sequence continues at coordinate 3,054 of CAZKCK010000230.1, forward strand.
AAGATCTTACTTTTCAGGTTACTGCAGCAGCCAATTGTCCTGTAGGGCATGTAACCCTGGCGATTCTGAATCTTACCGGTAACAATAATTATACAGCAACCGACAGTGTTTACTTTAATATCGGACCAGATGTGGAAGATTTTGAAACCAACAATTTCCTGAAGTATCCCTGGCAGTTTTCGGGTGCGGGTAACTGGACAACCACACCACTCGGGCCATATGAAGGCGTGTATTGTTCGCAATCAGCCACCATTGGCGATAATCAGGAAACCTCGATGTATCTGGTGATGAATGTGCTTACCGGTTCTGAAATAAGCTTCTACCGGAAAGTTTCATCAGAAACCAATTACGATTTTCTGACCTTTTATATTGACGGAGCCGAGAAGGAAAAATGGTCAGGACAGCTTCCATGGACGAAATTTACTTATCCGGTAACTGCCGGTAGCCATACCTTTAAATGGAAATACAGCAAGGATGTAAATACGGTTTCAGGAAGCGACAAGGCATGGGTGGATTACATTTCGTGGCCCATCAATGATGGAAAATTGCTGATTGCCGATGCGGGCGCCGACAGTTCCGTTTGTTCTGCTTCCTTTGTTACAAACGGCATGGTAGTAAATGCCGAGGATATGTTCTGGTCTACCTCAGGCGACGGCTATTTTGAGAATTTCAGTTCTCCCGATGCCACGTATCATCCGGGAACCAATGACGTGATCAACGGATCGGTAATTCTTACCATTCATGCCACAAAACCATCCGTTCCAACAGTTACTGATGATATGACCTTAACCGTATATCAGACACCCACTGCTTTTGCCGGAGACAATGCATCAACCTGCGGTGCAGCTACGTTTCTGTTAGGCCAGGCCACTGCCGCAAATCAGGCCTCTGTTCAATGGACTACTTCGGGTGACGGGCTTTTTAACAATCCGTTGATTGTAAATCCTGTTTATACGCCCGGAAGCGGTGACATTGCCACAGGAAGCGTAACGCTGACGCTCACGGCAGTTGGTCATCCTTTGTGCAGCAATGCCGCCGATAATATGGTACTCGCCATCAATGCTGGTGTGATAACGGATGCAGGGATGGACCAGACCATCGGGTTTGGATCATCCACAATACTAAGTGGCTCTGCCTCAGGCGGGACAGGTTTGCTGAATATTCAATGGACTCCTGCTGACAAGCTTTTGAATGCCAATATTCTGAATCCTGTAACGGTGAACCTGACCGAAACCACCGTATTTACGCTACAGGCTGATGATCCTGTGTCGCAGTGTAATTCAACTGATCAGATGACCGTTTTTATTACAGGTTCTGCGCTGGGGGTGAGTGCTGAAGCTATTCCCGGGGCAATATGTACGGGCGGTTCTTCACAATTAAATGCCATCACTGCCGGTGGAGCAGGAACCATTACCTATGCCTGGACTTCTGTTCCGGTGGGGTTTACTTCCACGCTTCAGAATCCGGTGGTGAGCCCCGTTGTTAATACCTTATACACGGTGGATGTAACCGATGGAACCAACAATGCACAATCGTCAGTAAATGTGGTGGTTGATTCACCGGCTTTGCAACCAGCCATGCCAACGGGTCCAACTACCGTGAATTCGCTTCTTACACCCTTTACAACATACAATACCACAGGTTCAGCCAATGCCGCAGCTTACACATGGCTGCTGACACCCGCCGAAGCCGGAACGCTTACGCAGGCCTTGACTGATTGTCAGGTGAACTGGAATCAGTCATACAGCGGGGTCGCACAATTGGCTGTTACGGGCAGCAATGCCTGCGGATCAGGAACACAGTCAGATGCGCTGGTGATTACCGTTTCGTCAACAGTTGCCCTGCCGGATGAATTAACCGGAGAATTGCTGGCTGTATGGCCAAATCCGGGGAATGGCATGCTGCACGTAAAGACCTCATTGCCGGGTGCCTGTACAATTAAGATCATGAATGCCCAGGGGAAAATACTGTTCAAATCAGTATTTAACAACCAATTTGAAACTGAAAGCATTGATATACGGAATTTTTCAGACGGAATTTATCTGCTTACAGTTGAGAATGATGATCTGAGACGGGTGAAGAAAATTGTGATCAGCAAGGAATAGACTCATAAGAGGGAATTTTTAATTATGAATTTTTAATTGGCCCACCAGAATTAATCTCCTTCGTTAATCGGTTTTGATTATTGTTTTTTGTTATTTGCTATTTGCTATTTGCTATTTGTTCTTTGTTCTTTGTTTTTTGTTCTTTGTTCTTTGTTAATGGATAGAAAATTGTTGCCATGAATGCACGAATAAATACAATTCTGCACCGCAAGATGGGGATTCTGCACGCAAAGTAACCGACTGGGCACGCATTATACATGACCGGGCACGTATTTTATCCGACTGGACAAGCAAAGCAGCTGAGTGAACACGCAAAGTAGCCTGGTGGACACGCATTTTACATGACCGGGCATGTATTTTATCCGACTGGACACGCATTTTACATGACTGGGCACGTATTTTATCCGAGTGGACACGCAAAGTAGCCGACTGGACACTCATTTTACATGACTGGGCACATATTTTATCCGACTGGACACGCAAAGTACCTGAGTAGACACGCATATCACCCGACTGTACACATCATTTACCTGACTGTACACATCATTTACCCGACTGTACACATCATTTACAAGACTGGACACGCATTTCACATAACTGCACACATCATTTAACCGACTGTACACGTCAATTAACTGACTGTACACGCATTTCACATGGATGGACATTTAAATCACCTGACGCAGCATGTGTGTCATGTTTCCGGGCGCAGTCAGCAGCAGGGTGGAGGTATTTTTTTGCGTAAGCTGTGTAACAGGATTTCTGGTTGTAATTTATACTTTTGTTGTTGAATTGTTACCTACCCAACTATATGTAATCTCAAAGCGAAATTTAAAAACCACACAATGAATGCTAAAGAATCTATAAGGTTTACGATGATCAGGG
>CAZKCK010000231.1:0-6038 GCA_964550695.1 uncultured Bacteroidales bacterium
GGACTGATTGACTGGCAGGATTTTAAAAACTACAATCCGATAACGGGTTATTTTCTGCCACCATCCAACACAGAAATGGCTGAATATCAATATCCTGGGATGGAGCCCCCGCCAAATAAGCCTCCGGTACTTCAACACCGAAAGGGCTGAACCTTTTCAGGGCTAATAATTTGATTATGGGTTTCAGGAAAATGCACTGCAAAGAAGTTAAAAATCCATCTCTGAGAACCACACAAAAGCAGTAACTGATAACTCCCAGACATTTACTGATAGTGCAAAATCCTTTAACGGTGCATTGAATAACTGCTTTACATTACAACCATTGAACAATTGAGCGCTGCCGGCGTTGCATCATCCTAAACTATTATCATATATGTCAAGAGGATTATTTCACGTTCCATCAGCATACAACGAACCGGTATTAAACTATGCACCCGGTTCTCCCGAAAAAATAGAAATTAAAAAAACGCTTGCCGCCCTCAAATCACAGGTTGTTGATATCCCTATGATTATCGGAGGCCGGGAAGTCAGAACATCTGACCGTTTGCCCATCAGGGCGCCGCACGACCATGCCCACATACTCGGATACTATTATCAGGGTGAAGCCCAACATGTAACTGATGCCATTAATGCAGCACTGCAGGCACGGGCACATTGGCAGCAGTTGTCGTGGGACAGCCGCGCAGCCATCTTTCTGAAAGCAGCCGATCTGGTCTCAGGGCCTTACCGTTCAATGATCAATGCGGCAAGCATGCTGGGTCAGTCAAAAAATGTGTACCAGGCCGAAATAGATGCTGCCTGCGAATTTGCCGATTTCTTAAGGTACAATGTACAGTTCATGGTTGAAATATACAATGAGCAACCCGTTTCATCCAAAGGCGTCTGGAACCGGATGGAATGGCGCCCCCTCGAAGGTTTTGTGTATTCAGTTACGCCCTTTAATTTCACTTCCATCGCAGCCAATCTTTCGGCAGCACCGGCGCTCATGGGCAATGTGGTGGTATGGAAACCCGCGAATACCCAGATATATTCTGCCAAAGTAATCATGGATATTTTCCGCGAAGCCGGGCTCCCCGATGGAGTTATCAACATGATTTTTGTGGATGGCCCTGTGGGTGGCAAAGTGATGTCACATCATCCCGATTTTGTGGGAGTTCATTTTACGGGTTCAAATGAGGTCTTTAATAAAATCTGGAAGAAAATCGGTGAGAATGTGGCTATATACAATACATTCCCGAAAATTGTAGGCGAAACAGGCGGAAAGGATTTTCTGGTAGCTCATTCATCTGCCAATGCTGCTCAGGTTGCAACAGCGCTTTCGAGGGGTGCCTTTGAATACCAGGGTCAGAAATGTTCTGCTGCTTCACGCGCCTATATTCCTGATAACCTTTGGCCTGAAGTGAAAGAGAAGTTGGTGGCTGATTTAAAAAGTTTTAAAATGGGAAGCCCCGAAGACTTTACAAACTTCATCAATGCCGTTATCGATGAACGTGCCTTCGACAAAATCAGCGCGTATATTGAACAGGCAAAAAAAGATACCGATAAGGTTGAAATCATTGCCGGAGGAAATTATGATAAAACCACAGGCTATTTCATTGAGCCAACGGTTATCCTGACTTCAGATCCCCGTTATGTAACCATGCGTGAAGAAATCTTTGGACCGGTACTTACCATTTACGTCTACAATGCTTCAGAATTTACCGAGACACTCGAACTGATCGACAAAACCTCCCCATACGCTCTGACCGGGGCCATCTTTTCAACTGACCGCTATGCGATTGATGAGGCATTCAATCACCTGAGCAATGCAGCCGGTAATTTTTACATCAACGATAAACCTACAGGTGCAGTTGTGGGGCAGCAGCCATTTGGCGGCGCCAGGGCTTCCGGAACAAATGACAAATCAGGCTCTTATTTAAACCTGTTGCGTTGGGTATCGCCCCGTACCATCAAAGAAAACTTTGCACCTCCCGTTGATTATACGTATGCCTTTTTACAGGAAGCATAATCAGTTAGATGATTTTTTTTGAGGCTGCCCGAATTCAGGGCAGTCTTTTTTTTTGCATGAACTTTTCAACGTAATCAAATGTATCTGATTAATAATCAGAAATAAAACAAAATAGTAATCAACTTTTCAATTTTTGTTTCGCATATTTAAAATTGAATGCTGTATCTTTGCAAGAGTTTTGGTATCCTGAATTCTTTACTGAAATCAGGATTAATAGGGAACCGGGTGTAAATCCCGGACAGTACCCGCTGCTGTAATCTCATACCAAACTTTCTGAACTACAAGCCACTGTAAAGCACTTAAAAATATAACCGTGCTGAATGGGAAGGCATCAGAAAGTGAGAAAGTCAGAAGACCTGCCATTACAAACTATTCATCAAGGCTTTCGGGTTAAAAGCTTGGCATTATCACCACCGGTTTCCGGCAACGATTCTTCCAATCATTTTTTTTAATCCGGGTTTTGAGGTTTAAACTTGTTTTCAATGTTTACCTTTTAAAATCTGTGTTATGCGCATTTCTACATTTTTCAGAAAAGCTGCTTTAGTGGCAGTATTAGCAGTTTCTGGCAGCCTTTGGGCACAAAATCCTTACAACTATCAAATTATTTCAGCAAATGGAGGCCTTTTCGAAACAGCAGCTCCGTATGCCGATTATGCAACCATCCAATCCATTGACCCGCTGAATAACAATGTGGTTGTTTTTGATACGGTAAACACCCAGTCAGTTCAGGATGTAGTTGTTGCAAACAACTCTATCTATTTTGCAACACAGGATAGCCTCGTAAAATATGATTTTGGCACCTTATCCCGTACAGCAATCACGGCTGTAAGCGGCGTAAATAAAATTGCAGTTTACAACAACTTTCTCATCATCAGCAGGCAATACCCGGCAACATCAGGATTTGTACAAATCAGATCAGCCGATGACCTCAGCCTGCTCAAAGAATTTCCTGAAGTCACGGGTGAAGCAGCCGGAATATTGGTAATCGGAACCAAAGCCCATGTAGCTGTGAATGGCGGCTGGGCTGGTACTACCGGTAAAATTGCCTTCATCGATTTGGTTACTGTTCGGTTTGAAAAGGAAATAGATCTTGGCCCGGAAGCCATTGGCATCTTCAACCTGTTTAATTTTAAGGGCAGCGTGTTGAGCGTAAACCGTACACCCTACGGTTCAACAACCGGTAGCCTGACCCTCCTTGATCCTGACGGGCATTTCCTGACCACCATCTACAATGCCAATATAGGAACAGGTTATCAGGTATTTAGCAACATCCTGTATGTAAATATCAATGGCAACATCGGATCCTTTGATCTCGGCCAAATGACAGTTATTGATCCCGTTCTCATTATGAATCCGGCTGCTGCATCGTTTGGTTCAATTGCTTCTGCCTGCCTCGATACGCTGAATAAAAAGTTCTATGTTAACACCACCGACTATTTCTCTTTCGGCCAGGGATATGTTTACAGTTTTACCGGTGATTCAATTGGCTCATTCACAAGCGGTATCTCACCCGAAGCAATAGCAATTGATTACCGGTTAACCACCGGAATTACACCACCCAATACTGAAAGCACTCTTCAGCTTTCACCCAATCCATGTAATAATACTTTAAACATATACAATATACCACAAAATTCAACAATCGAAATCCTGACATTAAGTGGAAAAGTGTTTGCAAATAAAAATACAGATTCAGGTCAAAATTTGAATTTCACATTGGATACTTCCGGTTTACCAGCCGGAGTTTACATTTTATCAGTAACCAACGGGCAAACGATTAGCAAAAGGAAATTTATTAAGCTTTAATAAATGAATTCGGTTAAAATACTGATTATTTTAGTATTAATACTTACCAAAGCTCTACTGTGTCCGGCTCAGTATTCCCCTGCTGCAGGAATGCCGGGCAGCATTGCGGTTAAAAACGACAGTATTGCCATCATTGGCTGGGCAGTTTCCTGTACCATCGAACGTGGCCTGGCCGATATGGGAAATCCGTCCTATGGTTATGCAGATTTTGGTGATGAGCTAAATGCTACCGGCTTTGCGGATGGAAATCCTTTACAATCAGTCAGTCTGGGTGATAAAGGAGCCGCAGTTCTTACATTTGACAAACCTGTTGCTGATAAGGCAGGCTACGATTTTGCAGTTTTCGAAAACAGTTTTACCGATGATTTTCTTGAATTGGCGCAGGTAGCCGTAAGTTCAGATGGATACAATTATTTTACCTTCCCGTCTGTTTCGCTAACTGATACCAATGCTCAGGTCACAACATTCGGGACGCTTGCTACTGAAAAAATTCATAATCTGGCCGGAAAATTCCGTGCCGGTTATGGAACACCTTTCGACCTGGCAGATTTACAAAACATTCAGAGTCTTGATCTTCAGCATATCACACACATAAGAATTACTGATGTCTGCGGCAGTATCAACCCATTAATGGCTACCCGTGATGCAGATGGCCGTATGATCAACGACCCCTACCCTACTCCTTTTCCTACCGGTGGATTTGATCTTGACGGAATTGGAGTCATGTCGTTTGGCACAACCGGCATCGAAAATACCTTACCCGAGGTGCAATTCAGCATTTTCCCGAATCCTGCAACAGAAAAAATTACCATTCATTCAAACTACGGGCAATCTTTTAATTTGAAGGTGTATGATACGATGGGGAAAAACGTTCTCACCCGAAACTCAGGAAACCCTGAAACAGAACTTGATATTCGCACTTTGCACCCGGGAATATATTTTCTGGAATCATGCAACACAAAGCATCGTATAACATTGAAATTCATCAAACAATAAAGAATTTTGAATTTTAAAATACTTGTTTTCTCTTTCCTCCTTTTGCTTGTGAGTATCCGAAACCAGGCTCAGATGTCAGTAATTCCGGATCAGGACAATATTGAAAGCTACACGGTGCATTCTGCAATTAGCTGGCCCGATACCGTTAAAATTACCGGGGTTACCATTGCGTCTCAAAAGAATTTAAAAGCCACAGGTTTTACATTCGAAAAATTAGATTCGTTGTCACTTGTAAGAAATTCTGACAGAAATCTTGGTGAATTGTTAAAGGAAAATTCAAACGTATATATTAAGACCTATGGTCAGGGAAGTCTTGCCACACCTTCATTCCGGGGAACAGGGGCATCACATACGAAGGTACTATGGAATGGTCAGAATATAAATTCACCTATGCTTGGCCAGACGGACTTTTCACTGGTGCCGGTTTTCTTTGCCGATGCAGTAACTGTGTTTCACGGGGGTGGTTCACTGCATACTACCAGTGGAGGGATAGGCGGAAGCATCGCCTTCGAAAACCTGCCTGCATGGGCATCCCCCACTGAAGCAACATTAAATACTTCAATGGGGAGCTACGGACTTTACAATGTATACTCAGGTTTTAGAACTTCAATAAAAAAGATACATCTTTCAACCAGAATATTTCATTCTGAAGCAGTCAACAATTTTTCGTATAAAAACACTGCCCTCTCTCAGATTGACCCGCCGACTGAACAAAGGTCCGATGCAGGCTATAAACAGAATGGGTTGATGCAGGAAGTTTATTTTCAGGCAAATAGCAAGAATCTGTTGTCATTGAAAACATGGCTTCAACAAACTCATCGCCAAATTCCTCAGCCAATGGTTGTACAGCCGCGTAAAGGCAATGAATTTCAGGATCAAAAGTTTATACGTACGATAGCATCATGGGATTATTTTGGAAAAAAAATCAAGCTGAATTCAACTGTCGCCTGGTTTTATGAAGACTTTTATTACCGCAATATCATCTCTGAAATAGTTTCACAAAGCTTCACCAACTCATTCCAGGTTCATGCCTCTGCGCAGAAGGAATTCAAAAAAGTTGGCAATTTTACACTTACAGCCATTTTGGAGAATCACAACGTACATACAAACAATTACATCCATCCTAAAACAAGAACCATCTCTGGAATCGTACTGAATTTTACCCGTAAAACCGGACAAAATGGAGAATTAAGCCTGAATGTACGTAAAGAAATGGTCAATCAGTCAG
>CAZKCK010000232.1:0-3757 GCA_964550695.1 uncultured Bacteroidales bacterium
CAAGATGTTCGTTAAAACGCTTGTTGCCACCCATCAGACCAGCAAGTGTAGGAATATCATGTGGCACAAACAGACTGTATGTCCAGGCATTGCCTTCAATGTAACCCATTCCGTGCGTAGCAAGGGGTTCAAATGGTGTAACGAATTTCCCGTCAGCGGTTTTTGAACGCATGAATCCGCTTCTGACGTCAAAGAGGTTACGGTAATTCTGCGCTCGTTTGCTGAATTCGGCAGCAATTTCAATCTTGCCCATCTGTTTTGCCATGGTAGCAATCGTCCAGTCATCATACGCATATTCAAGGGTAACGGAGGCCGATGAAGCTGAACTTTCGGCCGGTACATAACCCAGCTTCATATAATCACCCAACCCGTCGTACTTTGCATAACGGGCTGTATGAACCATGGCATCAAGGGCTTTTCCGGCATCAAATCCGGTCAGCCCTTTGGCATATGCATCAGCAATCACCGGAACTGCATGGTAACCAATCATGCACCAGTTATCGTTGGCATGATGCGACCATACCGGCAAAAGCGGGAACGGGCTCTGTTCATAATGTGCCAGCATCGAATTCACCATGTCAGTACTGGCTTTGGGATGCGTAAGCGTAAGCAGCGGATGAAGCGCCCTGAAGGTATCCCATAGTGAGAAAATCGTATAATTTGTAAAACCTTTTGCTAAGTGGATTTCACCATCCAAACCCCGGTACCGGCCATCCACATCCTGATAAACAACCGGAGAAATCAGACTGTGATACAGTGCTGTATAAAAAACAACTTTCTGTTCTTCAGGGGCTTCAATCATTACTTTCGACAACTCAGTATTCCATTGCTCAAAAGCATTCCGGCTTACTGCATCAAAATCCCAACCCGGATTTTCTGCCTTCAGATTGTTCAAAGCGCCCTCTGAACTTACGGATGAAAGCGCCATTTTCACCATCAGCGTTTCACCCGGCTTTATGTCAAAATCAAAATAAGCCTTCAGTTTACGACCTGAACGCTCCGGAAAGTTTTCGTTCATTTTCCATCTGCGCCAGAATCCTTTATAAATCTCAACATCATTGTTTGCAATTCCAAATGATTTAACAGGTTTTGAAACCGTCATTGCAAAATAAATAAACCGATTGCGCGCCCAACCATTGGTTTGACGATAACCTGTGATAAGAGTATCATTTACAACGCGTACAGCAGACCAGATGACTTTGCCATCATAATTATATATTCCGTGAACCATGTCGAGTATCAGGTGGGCGGGTTCGTTCCCCTTAAATGTGTACCTGTGAAAACCTGTTCTTGCCGTGGCCGTAAGTTCCGCTTTTATGTTGCAGTCGGTCAATTCAACGGCATAATAACCCGGTTTTGCTGTCTCTGAATCTTTTATATATCGGCTGCGGTAACCGGTTTCAGGTTTATTTGCCGTTCCCGGATTGAGGAGAACTTTGCCGGTAGTTGGCATTAAAAGGAAATCGCCCAGATCAGAATGCCCGGTGCCATGCAGATGTGTATGACTAAACCCAACAATGGTGGGATCATTGTACTGGTATCCGGCACAATAGCGGTAAACACCCGGGTTGTATCCATTGCCTGTTGAATACGGAACGGTGTCAGTATCCGGACTCAGTTGTACCATTCCAAATGGAACAGTTGCACCAGGATAACAATGACCCATATCACGCGTGCCGATAAACGGGTTGACGTTGGTTGCGGGAGATTTATATGCAGGGCCCCCCATTACCTGAGCCTGAAGCTGAGTAGCAACCCACAACATCATTATAATCAATAACATCTTCTTCATCTGAATCAGTTTAAAGGTTTTCAGGCATCGCTTTTTTCATGCCTGACCATCACTAGTTGACCACGCAAATGTACATGCATCATTTAAACTGATTGCATACATGTTTATAAATTGTGCATAAACTCCGGCATTTGGCCTGCCTGAAAATTTTATCTTTGCAGAAACAGGTTTAACAATGGAAGATATCAACATTTCAGGCGATTACGACGACGATAGTATTAAATCGCTTGACTGGAAAGAACATATCAGATTGCGCCCGGGCATGTATATTGGCAAATTGGGCGATGGTGCCTCGCATGACGATGGTATATATGTGATGCTGAAAGAAATTATTGATAACTCCGTTGATGAGTTCGTTATGAAAAACGGGCGCACCATCGAAGTGTCCATCCATGACCGCAAAGTTTCAATCCGCGACTACGGCCGGGGTATTCCTTTGACGAAAGTAATTGATTGTGTTTCGAGAATTAACACCGGCGCAAAGTATGACTCAAAAGTTTTTAAAAAGGCTGTAGGGTTGAATGGTGTTGGTTCCAAGGCCGTTAATGCGCTTTCTTCTTACTTTAAGGTCCAATCAATCCGTGAAGGCATGACGAAGGTTGTGGAATTTGAACGCGGAGAAATCATCAACGATCAACCTGAACAACCCACCGACCAGCGTCAGGGTACCATGATTACATTTATTCCTGATTCTGAACTGTTTGGTAATTACCATTTCCTGAATGAATATGTTGAGAAACAACTCTGGAATTATGCTTTCCTGAACAATGGCCTCACCATCAATTACAATGGCACACGCATGTATGCCAAGAACGGTTTGCTCGATCTGCTTACGGTGAATATGGATAGTGAACCGCTCTATCCCATTGTTTATATACGTGATGAAGATTTTGAAGTTGCATTTACACACAGCGGAACCCAATACGGCGAAGAGTATTATTCTTTTGTAAACGGGCAGCATACAACACAGGGCGGTACACATCAGCAGGCATTCAGGGAAGCTTATGTGAAAACCATCAGGGAATTTTACAAGAAGGATTTTGATACCAGTGACATTCGTTCAGGGCTTGTTGCTGCTATCAGTATAAAAATCCAGGAACCGGTTTTTGAATCACAGACCAAAACCAAACTAGGATCAACCGTGATGGAGGAAGGTGGACTGACCATCACCAAGTATGTGAACGACATCATAAAAAAACACCTCGACAACTACCTCCACATGAACAACGATACAAATGAAGCACTGTATCGTAAGATTCTGCAGAGTGAGAAGGAGCGAAAGGAGATGGCCGGCATTAAAAAACTGGCCAAGGAAAGTATTAAAAAAGTGAGCCTGCACAACCGCAAACTCCGCGATTGCCGGGTACACTACAACTCGACGCATGAGCGCAAACTCGAAACCACATTGTTTATTACTGAGGGTGACTCGGCCAGCGGATCCATTACCAAAAGCCGCGATGTAAATACGCAGGCAGTGTTCAGCCTGAAAGGCAAACCGCTGAATTGCTATGGTTCAACCAAAAAGATTGTATACGAAAATGAGGAATTCAACCTGCTGCAATCAGCCTTAAACCTTGAAGAAGGAATGGATGGACTGCGTTACAATCAGATTGTGGTGGCTACCGATGCCGATGTGGATGGAATGCACATCCGCCTGCTGCTGCTGACTTTTTTCCTGCAGTTTTACCCTGATCTGGTAAAGGCCGGGCATCTGTACATTTTGCAAACGCCGCTTTTCAGAGTGCGAAACAAACAAAAAACCTTTTATTGCTACAGTCCCGAAGAAAAAGAAACTTCACTCGCACAACTGGGTAAAAATCCGGAAATTACGCGTTTTAAAGGACTTGGCGAGATTTCTCCTGATGAATTTAAACATTTTATCGGCAAGCAAATGCGTCTTGATCCGGTGATGTTGCGCAAAGACCATAATATTCATGAAATGCTGAGTTTCTACATGGGCAAGAA
>CAZKCK010000232.1:3857-6021 GCA_964550695.1 uncultured Bacteroidales bacterium
TTAATTCTGAATTTTTAATTGGCCCTCCATTCATTATTCACAATTCACCCTGATGCTTCGGTTGGGCAAGTTTTACCTTTCAGCAATCACCCACCCTTTTTCAGGAGCCATTTCCATACAGGCAGGACAGGTATGGAATATCCGCTTTTTTGTATCTCCATTTCTTGATCAAGGGTAAGTATAATCCCTATGCAGTTGCCAAAAGCCTGCATGGCTTCGAGCAAACCGTCCAGTTCGCGGGTTTCGTTTTCATGGGTCAGGATGTGGCAAACCTGTATAGCTGTTGCTTTACGGTCGGTATCAAATTGGATGAAATCACATTCTCCTTTTCCTTTATATGAATATATTTCGGTTTTCATGCGCCGCAATTGTAAATACACCGCATTTTCGAGCCTCCGCCCATGATTTTTCGAGGTACTGAAACCAACCAGGTTGTGAAAAGCCACATCGTTTACATATACTTTTCGTGGACTTCGCATTTGCATTTTGAGTGAATCATGGTATTGGTACAATTCGTAAAACATATAGGAACTTGACAGGTACCCCATATATTCTTTTACAGTATCAGCATTTGACAATCCAATACTCCTTTGCAGCGATGTAAATGTAACAGGAAGTGATAGGTTGCTTACGAGCAACTGCACCAATTCGCGCAATTCACGGTGCCGCCTTATACCGTAGCGTACGATGATATCACGGAACAGTATATTGTCGAATAGAGTGCGAACATAATCAGGGTCGTTGTACAGCAGGTATTCTGGCAAACCGCCCTGATTCATCCATCGTTCAAAATGGCCCCGAAGCATCACCTTGCCTTCAGGAAGAAAAAAATCTTTTTCTTCAAAAACAACACCCCTGTAACGTAGGTATTCGGCAAACGAAAAGGGGTACAATTCTATTTGTTTGTACCTGCCGGTTAACTTTGAGCCAAATTCCATACTAAGCATTGATGAATTGGAGCCTGTAAGCACTATTTTTTTACCATCGTCCTGCAAGCGCCGTACGGCAAGTTCAAAATTTCCGATATTCTGTATTTCATCAAAAAACCAGTAAGTAGCCGGACCATACACCTCAATAAGCACTTCCTCCAGTAAACCAAAATGCTCAACTGTAAAATCCAGAAGTTTTTCATCTTCAAAATTGAAATAGCAAAAGCTTTCAACTTTTTCCATAAGCTGCTGTACCAGTGTTGATTTGCCAACACGTCGCATGCCGGTAACCACCAATACACGGTTATCGTCAAACATGGTTTTAAGGCTTTGTTCCATGCAATCGCGCATGATAAGTCCCTTTTTAATTATCAGTCGTTCTTTTTGGGCGTAGGCTATCTGGAGTAGTTTGTTTTTCATCGGATAAAAATTTGACAAATATACTAATTACCAATTAACATAAATAGCAAATTATGCTAATTACCAATTAGTACAATTTACTTTTTTGGAGACAGCTAATATTAATAGCTACTGTTGAACTTCCAATAAGCAATTAACCAGAATAAATTTTGCAGGTTACCAAAACTTTAGTAGGTTTGTCCCTGTTTTAAATCAACCAAAATCAACCAAACATATGGCTAATCTCAGTACAAAATACATGGGCCTTGAGCTGAAAAGTCCTTTAATTGCAGGTAGTTCCGGGCTGACAAACTCTCTTAAGAACATTATTGAACTCGAGAAATATGGCATTGGTGCTGTTGTACTCAAATCACTTTTTGAAGAACAGATAAAATTTGAGGCCGGCAGTATTTTAAACCATGAAACAACCTCTTCGCAATACCCCGAAGCGCTCGATTACATTAAAAACTACACCGAGCAACATTCTCTTGAACAGTATCTTGATCTGATTCGTGAAGCTAAAAAGCATGTAAAAATTCCTGTTATTGCCAGCATCAATTGCATGACAGTTTCGGAATGGACCAGCTTTGCCACCAAAATTCAGGCTGCCGGTGCTGATGCGCTTGAACTTAATATTTTTGTACTGCCCTCTGACCCTTTTAGGAGCAGCGAGGAAAACGAAAAAGTTTATTTTGATATAATTACTGAAGTCAGGAAAAAAGTCAGCATCCCGGTATCCGTAAAAATAAGCTACTACTTCTCAAGCCTTGCCAAAACAGCCGTACAACTCTCATGGACCGGGATTAATGGCATTGTGATGTTTAACAGGTTTTTTA
>CAZKCK010000233.1:0-5995 GCA_964550695.1 uncultured Bacteroidales bacterium
AATCGGATTGTTTGGTTCGTATGCCCAGAACGAACAAACCGATAACTCTGATATTGATCTTCTGGTAGATTTTCGGAAATCACCCGGCTGGGATTTTTTTGATTTACAGGATTTTCTTGAAGCAGAATTAAATACTAAAATTGATCTTGTGTCAGTTAAAGCCTTAAAAGAGCCTTTAAAAGCCGGAATTCTTGAACAAGTGCGATACGTATGAATCCATTACAACGGCAATACAGATTCTTGCTTGAGGATATTTTAACTTCTATGCTTAGGATCAAGGAGTACATTGGTGAAAGAGACTTTCGGGAATTTAAGCTGAATTACCTGATAGTTGACGCAGTAATTCGAAATTTTGAAATTATTGGAGAAGCTTCAAAAAACATTCCAGTTGAAATTCAAAAGAAATACCCCGAAGTTCCCTGGAAAAAGATGTATGGGCTGAGAAATTTGATTTCTCATGAATACTTTGGAATTGATTATGAATTAATTTGGGAAATAGCTACAGTGAATTTACAAGAAAATATAGCTGACCTCAAGAAAATAATATTGCTTGAAAAGGATGAGGATTCAAAAACTCAATGATCGATTAAACATTTCACTTAAGATTGTCAATTCAACTACCAGAAAACTCTTCACCTTTCACCTTTTACCTTTCACCTTTCACCTTTCACCATGTACCCCCACCCTCATTCTTCGGTTGGGCAAGCTTCACCATTCACCCAATGCCCCTTTTTACTACTTTTGGGCCTGATCTAAATGATAACAAACCGCAATCACATGCCTGCTCCCAAAAAACTCTTCCTGCTCGATGCCATGGCCCTTATTTACAGAGCTTATTATGCCCTGAACAAAAACCCGCGGGTAACGTCCAAGGGTGTGAATACCTCGGCTATCATGGGTTTTGCCAATACCCTGTACGACGTAATCAAAAAAGAAAAACCCACGCATATCGGTGTGGCTTTCGATACCATGGCACCAACAGTCAGGCATGAAGAATTCAGTGCTTACAAAGCCAACCGTCAGGCCATGCCCGAAGAACTCTCGGCCAGCATTCCGCATATCATGCAACTGATCAGGGCTTTCAACATCCCCATTTTGTTCGTGGAAGGTTATGAGGCCGATGACGTGATCGGGACACTGGCACGCAGAGCCGAAGAAAAGGGCTTCGAAACATACATGATGACCCCTGACAAGGATTTCGGACAACTGGTTACCGAAAAAACACTGATCTACAAGCCTGCCAAGTTCGGGAATGATGCTGAAATCATGGGAATAAATGAAGTGTGTGAAAAATTCGGCATTGTTCGGCCCTCTCAGGTGAAAGACATGCTGGGACTGTGGGGTGATGCCTCCGACAATATACCCGGAATACCCGGCATTGGCGAGGTGATAGCCAGAAAATTACTCGAACGCTTCGATACAGTTGAAAATCTGATTGAACGGGCTTCTGAGATTGACAACCCCAAACTGCGCGAAAAGGTTGAAACACACGCTGCTCAGGCGCTGGCATCAAAACAGCTTGCAACCATTATTCTGGATGTTCCCATTCCGTTTGACGAAGATGCACTGATACTGGTGGATCCGGACCGCAAGGCACTGAAAGAAATTCTGGATGAACTTGAACTCCGCAATTTTGCCAAACGGGTGTTTACTGACCTGTCATTAAAAGATACGGCTTCGGTGCAGCCTGACTTGTTCGGGGAAATTCCGCATCCAGATGTAACTACACTGGCTACCATCGAAAATGCTCCACACACTTATCATCTGGCTGATTCTGCTGACACCAGATTTCTGTTGATTGAAAAACTCAGAGCTTCAGAAAGCTTTTGTTTTGATACCGAAACCACAGGCATCGATGCCAATGCGAGTGAACTCGTCGGGATGTCGTTTGCCGTTGAGCCGGGCGAAGCCTGGTTTGTGCCGGTTCCGCCGCAATACAGCGAGGCTCATGCAATTGTTCAGGAGTTTAAGGAAGTTCTGGAAAGCAATTCAATTGAAAAAGTTGGACAGAACCTGAAATTTGACATTTCAATTCTGAAATGGTACGATGTGGATGTAAAAGGACCGCTGTTTGACACCATGCTCGCGCATTACCTGCTCGAACCTGATCAGCGCCACAATATGGACTTTTTAGCCGAAACACATCTTGGTTACAAACCAGTTCCCATCGAAGACCTGATTGGCAAAAAAGGAGCAGGGCAGGGGACGATGCGCAATGTTCCTATGAACAAACTGGTTGAATATGCTGCTGAGGATGCCGATGTAACCCTGCAACTCAAAGAGGTGTTTGCACCCCTGCTGGTTGAAACCGGCACCCGCAAATTGTTCGATGAGATTGAGGTTCCGCTGGTACGTGTGCTGGCATCGATGGAAGCCGAGGGTGTAAAAATTGATATTGCGGCACTGAAGGATTATTCGGTATTGCTTCAGAAGGATGTTGAAATTGTGGAGGATGAGATTTACACCCTGGCCGGTGAACGGTTCAACATTTCATCACCCCGTCAGTTGGGAATCATTCTGTTTGAAAAACTGAAAGTATCAGAAAACCCGCGGCTTACCACTACCAAGCAATATGCAACAGGCGAGGAGGTGCTCGAAAAGCTGTTGCACAAGCATGATATCGTTGCCAAAATCCTCGATTACCGGTCGCTTACCAAACTTAAGTCAACTTATGTTGATGCGCTTCCGGGTCTTGTAAGCGTGCGCGACGGACGGATACACACTTCCTACAATCAGGCGGTTGCTTCAACCGGCAGGCTGAGTTCCAACAATCCCAATCTGCAGAATATCCCCATACGCACCGAACGCGGACGCGAAATCCGGAAAGCCTTTGTTCCGCGCAATGAAAACTACCTGCTGCTGGCTGCCGACTATTCTCAGATTGAACTGCGTATAATAGCGCATCTTAGCCGTGATACAGCCATGATGGAAGCCTTCCGCAACGGGTATGATATTCATACGGCAACTGCATCAAAAGTATACGACATCCCTTTTGACGAGGTAACACGTGAACAACGGCGCAATGCCAAGTCAGTCAATTTTGGGATTGTGTACGGAATTTCAGCTTTCGGGCTTTCGGAAAATCTGGGGATTCCGCGCAAAGAAGCCGCCGAAATCATCAATCAGTATTTCAGGCAGTATCCGGGAGTTAAGACTTTTATGGATTCAAGCATTGCCTTTGCCCGCGAAAACCTGTACGTTGAAACCATCATGAAACGCAGGCGTTACCTCAGGGATATCAACTCAGCCAATGCAATGACCCGCGGTTTTGCCGAAAGAAATGCCATCAATGCCCCCATTCAGGGATCGGCCGCCGACATGATAAAAATTGCCATGATCCGTATTTTTGAGGAGTTTGAAAAACGCAAACTGCGCTCCAGAATGATACTGCAGGTACACGATGAACTTGTGTTTGATGTGCTCCGCGAAGAAGCCGAAACAGTTCAAAACATCGTTTCAGAACAAATGAAAATGGCCATGCCGCTTGATGTTCCGGTTGAAGTTGATATGAATACCGGATCCAATTGGCTTGAGGCTCATTGATATGTCCTTTACTTTGCTATCATTCCTTTCGATGCGGCCAGTTCAATAATTGTGTCGGCCATGTTGTGTAAGCTGAGTTTTTCGCAATTCAGCAACACATCAAAAATGTGGTAATCCGCATCAGGAACTCCAAGTTCATGAATGAGTTTCCATCGTTTTTCATCCATTTCGGTTACAAGCCGGCGGGTTTCCTTTTCCTGCCAGCCTTTACGTTCCATCAGGGTTTTTACCCGCCAATCCGTTGAAGCAAATAATCTTACATGAAGTGATTTCGGTATGTCCTGTGTTACCGCCACTCCACCACGTCCCAGCAGAATAACATGACCCGATGCTGCAATATTTCTGATGACTCCGGTGATGGTCTTCTTGATTTTTTTATCGCTCACATAATAGCGTTTTGTCATCGATTCCACCACTTCGTCCATCATCGTTTTTTCAACATCTTTGAACACATAGGCCAGTCGTGAAGGATCTATTCCAATGAGTTGGGCTGCTTCTGTAAGAATTTCCTTGCTGACCACTTTCCAGGGGCACCCCGAATCAGGATACCGTTGCCTGAGTTTTTCATACAGCACATTCAGCAGTTCCCTTGACGGGCATCCATATTCACGGCTAATCGTAATGACCGGCCCTGCCTGATGATCGGGACGAAATACATCATATTTGATGTCTTTTACAAACCGGTCTGTCATGTATTTTAAAAAAACATCATTCATGTTGCGCTCCTTTCTTTTAGTGTTCCATAAAGATACGAAAAAAAGGGAGGGAAGTCCAGTATTTATTGCCAGACTTTAATGTATCACGTTTAATTTATGCGTTTCGACCTGATTGTTGCGGTATTTTATCGTAACCAGATACGGCCCTGAAGCCAGATTCCCGCATGGTATCGCAACTTCCGGCACGTTGCCGGCAAAGTGCTGACCAATCACCCGTCCGAGTGAATCTATAAGGGTTATAATTCCATCTCCGATTTCCTTTTTTGAAATTACTTTAACAGATTGATCAGAAGCGGAATAAAATACCTGAAACAATTTGCCGGCACTGTCAGTCAGGTCATCAATACCAGTTGCAGTAAGGATATATGCTCCCGGAATCCCCGGAAGCAAACGGTCGAAACCAGAATTATCCACAACAATATTGTTTGTTAAGGTTCCCTGAGGTACATTCGGCAATTGAGGGGCATCTTCCCAGGTAAATGTCGGCGTTTCAACAGCAGAGGCTGAAAACAGACTCCCTCCAGCCAGCGGAAGGTAGTTGTTTGCAACCGGGTCTTCAAACCCGGGCTCAAACTCATTGATGTAATTCTCAGCCATAAGGTTCGCCGGATCACATGAACTTGCAACCTGGCAACCCGGTACTGACCCGTTGTTACTGCCAATCAGTTCGCCGGGCTCAATGGTGTTATTCCAGATAATGTTTCCACGGAAAAAAACACCGTCATCGGTAAGGGAAGGATTGGGAATATTGGAGCCTGAGGGAGGTATTACTGATCCATTGGCAATAATTTGCACGTAACGTGTGCCATATCCAGCGGGATTATAAAAGATATTATTGTAAATGAATACATTCCTGTTTGGAATCCAGTATCCGTTGTTCCAGAGCATCGCTGTTCCCCAGCCACCCATTGCCAGCAATTCCTGCGCTTTGGCAATCGTACCTGCGTTTCCGCCAAGCTCATCAGCCGGATAACAACCCCTGCCACCATGAACCAATTCAACGAGCCCGTAGGAAGCTCCTGAAAACGGATGATCAAGACCAATCCTGCAGAGGGTATTATAGGCCATCAGGATATTGTATCCTCCTGCGCAAGTCAATCCTCCGCCGTAAATATCATGTACAATGTTGTTTACAATTTTAATGTCGTAAGCCTCATAATGAATCCATGGAGGTACCATCAGCGGAAAATTGGAACCTTCTCCGGCCTGAATGCCCGCCTCACGGCAATTGTACACCTCATTGGCATCAATCAGCAAATAAGCTGATCCACCTTTACAATACATGCCCCTGCCTCCCGAATGATGAATGGTACAATTACGCATGTGTCCATACTGAACCGAAAAGTAGTCAAGAACCGTTTGAAACGTACCAAAGAGCTCACAATTTTCAAGATAGACATGCTGTGCCTGATTGATTTTTAAAACTTCCTGAATCGTATTGTTGGTATCGGCCAGAGGTGCTGTTGTATCGCCCTGTATAATCAGGTTTCGCATCAGTACATAATTACTTCCTTCAATATGCAATACATTGTTGCTTGCCTGATGGCCTGCTTCTGAGCCGGCCCTTAGCTTCAGGTCGATCAGATAGAGATACTCAAAATCATTCAGATTTAGACCACCAAGAATTATAACATCATTTGCTGCGGAGGTCCCCTGAATAATTAAAGGAAAGTTGTAAGTGCACGTTTTACCTGAATAATAATTGCTATGGCCTTCATCATACGGATAAATACCCA
>CAZKCK010000234.1:0-5950 GCA_964550695.1 uncultured Bacteroidales bacterium
CAGAGGATATACCACTCAAATAATAGTTGCTGTTATAGGAATCGAAGGCAGATGACGCATAAAGATAAGCATCCAGGCCTGAAGGATAGCTTGTTACAGATGCAGAATCGAGCGCCTGCCATTTTACAATATCTATAGTTCCGTCAGGATTGGCGCTGGCGCCTACAAGATTGATCTGGGCTTTCGCACATATACCTGAAAGCAGAAAAACAAAAGAGAGCGTTATTATTATTTTCATGGTTTTGGGGGGTTTGAAATGTTATGCGTTAGTCAGATTGAATATTTATTGTTTGATCATTCGCAAATACCTGGAATTCAAGCCAAGACCAGTTAACCGGCAAACATAAACCCCGGCTGACAACGATGTAACAATAAACTGGTTGTTGCCCTCTGTAAGTTTTGAGGAGATAAAAAGCCGGCCCTGCATGTCATATATTTCGATTAGCGAATAACTGCTGTTGTTGCCGACGTTTAACCGGTCGGAAACAGGATTCGGGAAGATATTTATTTTTTCAACTGCGGGATCTTCAATAACTGAAGTAGTTGATAGTTTGTAAACTGTTTCTAATAAGGTTGTACAGGATGTATCAAAAATTGCATAACTGATCAGGCCTTTGGTGATGTCGTCATACCCATCAAGTATTTTTTCCTCAACCGCTGCTGAATCGGTGATGCAGAAGCAATTAGTGGGGATAAACAGATTAAGGTCTGTCTGGTTATCAATATTATAATCAGTATTATAACAGATTCGGTTATTTTCGATTGTCGGGGCAGGCTGCCCGAATCCAACAGATCCAATCGCAATGCCGGTTGTATTGCCATTTATTTCACAATTCATAACCGAGGTGCCCCACCCTACTTTCAAAGCGGTTTGATTGTTATTGAAAATTGAATTCTTTATTTCAACCGTATTGGTGTTTATGATACCCTGATTGTTATTTATAAAGATGCAGGAGTCTATTACGCCGTTGTTTGCATTGTCGAATGCCACAGCGTTGTTATCAAAAACTGTGTTCCTGACCATGATGCCTGTGTATGAACCGGAACTAATATTGATACCCGTCGAATTATTTAAAAACAAACAATCGTCAATGGTTAGTTCGCTGGCATATATGGGTAATGCTACCTGATTACTGTCAAATACACAGTTGGTAAACTTAAAAATGCTCCAGCCATACACTGCATTAAGGTTTCCGAAAAAGCTGCAGCTATCAGCCTGCAATTCTGTTCCAACACTTAGGGCATTGGAATTATATTTAAACTCACATTGGTTAAGAATAATAAGCGGCGGAATAAAAGCATCGTAATTAATGGCATATATGGCATTGGAAATGCTCACATAATCATAATTCAACGTACCGCCCTGGGAGTTTTTCACTACAATGCCGACCCACGCATAATTAGAAGTAACTGCAGAATCGGCCCGAAAGGTTATCAATGCTCCCGGATTGCCTATCATATGAATGGTTCCGCGGGTTTCCAGAGAATATTGTGCACCGGAAAATCCGTTTTCTTTTACCCTCACCTCAACTCCGGGTTCAATAGTTAGCGTAACTCCCGGAAAAACAACTACATTTCCATCCATCAGGTAGGGGCTATTCACCAAGCTCCAGGTTGTATTTGTGTAGATGCCACCATGCACGATAGTCTGGGCAAAACCAAAATAAGCATTAAGCAAAAATAAAATTATAAATAAAAATTTGTTCATGTATTTTAAATATTAGTTAAACAAAAAGTGTCTAAGAAAGTTCAAAAATATTTGAAATTGCCGTTATTCTGTTTCACTACGGCTAAATAGTGAATGGTTAATTCATTACCAGAATTGAAACCTTGAATCGGAAACCCTGCTATTTAAACATGATGGCCACTGCCGCTGTGCCAATTCCCGCATTTGCTCCAATGACCGGCGAAATATTTACTACAGCCACAGGATCTTTGCCTGTAAAAGCTTTCATTTTAATAACATACCACGTAGCAGCATCAATGTTTTGAGCGTGAAGCACAATGTAATTCCAGATTTCCCTGCCCTTGCAAATTGAACTCAGGTGCAGCATCACTTTTTCCATGTTGGATTGCTGGCTGTAGGTTTTACCAAAGATGTATGAAGCTCCGTCTTTGTCCATCGAAACAATTGGGTTTACATTCAATAATTTGGCAACAATTCCTTTAAAATGCGAAACCCGTCCACCGCGAACCATGTATTTAAGGGTTTTTACACTTACGAAAATATGTGTGTTCTTCACCCATTCCGAAACCATTGCAACGATTTCATCATGTAGATTCCCGGCTTCTATAGCTTGTGCAGCCCGCAGAACAAGTAAACCAAGTGCTCCGGAAAGATTTTTTGAGTTAATTACTGTAATGGGCCTGTTGAATTTTTTATACGCTGACAATGAGCCTTTTTGACTGTTAAAAAAAGTCCCGCTGAATTTATCGGTAAGATGAATAGCTATGATGGAATCGTAATTAACTGATAATTGAGAATATAAATTAAAGAATACTTTATCGT
This sequence comes from uncultured Bacteroidales bacterium, assembly GCA_964550695.1. GTDB lineage: Bacteria > Bacteroidota > Bacteroidia > Bacteroidales > TTA-H9 > CAZKCK01. The sequence continues at coordinate 2,510 of CAZKCK010000234.1, forward strand.
TAACCTGTGAAGTTTTCGGGAATTCGCTGTGCTGTTCCAATAAGCTATAAAATTGATCCGGCTTTATGGTAACTTGATCAAGGTAATGGCTTTCACCAAAATTTATATTAATCGGTACCATATTTATTTGGTAATGGTCCATAAGCTCCTGAGGCAGATCGCAGGTTGAGTCGGTAACCAATGCAATTTTATATTTCCGGTTAAAAATGCCCTCGCTTTGCCGGAGCATGTCGTCGGCTTTATTAAACGTAACCACACTGATATCTTTTAACTGCTGAAACAAATCGGCAGGTTGATTGGTATGGACATGAATATGCTTGATTTTTTCATTGCCTCCAATAACCACTGAATCGCCATATTTTTGAAGAATCTGAGATAGTGATTTTTGATCTGTAGCAAGATTTTTCAATATACCTTCAGTGCAATACCTGAATTTTACTTCTTGCTGAATATGATCATTATTCGAAGGTAAAACAAGGGTTTCTGTTTTTGAGTATCGTAAACTCCGGATGTTATTTGAATTAATAAACCCAATTATGCCTTCAATAAACAGAACAAAGGCATTTGCACCTGAATCAACAACATTTGCCTTCGAAAGAACAAGTAACTGCGCTTTGGTACCAGCCAGCGATTTTTTCAGGCATTCCTGCGAACGGATAAATAATTGATTAAAATCAGTAATGATTTCGCGATGCAGATAAATAAAATCCGACCATTCCCTGATAACTGTCAGCATAGTTCCTTCAACGGGATTAGCTACCGCTTCATACATGTAAGGAATTGATTTTTTGATGCTTTCGGCAAATTGCGGGATGGTTATACTGCTGTGGTTCCCAGATTCCTTACTTATTCCATATATAAACTGGGCAAAAATAATCCCTGAATTGCCACGGGCATTTGTCAAGGTTGTTTCAGCTATCAGGTCGGCTGTAATTTTGTAAGATTTGTGAGGTTGAATTAATGCTATTACCGGTTGTATGGTTGTTGCCATATTGCTTCCGGTATCCCCGTCATTTACCGGGAAAACATTTATTTTGTTAAGGTAGTTCTGATTAGCCAAAATATTTTTTGCACCTGCAATAAAGGTGTAATATAGCCTTCGGCCATCAATTTCGTGTATGGGTATAGTTTTCATTTAAGCGATGATGGTATTTTTCAATTCAGAACCGCTTAAAATCGTCACCGCAATCATATAACATGAACTATTCATAAAAGATAAAAAAAAGGACATTCTTATTAAAAAATTGGTATTCAGCACCTTTTAGGAGACCAACCGTTTAAAACAATCCCCATGTGTAAAAATACACAATATATTTTAAAATTAACTCAAGAAACTTTCAAAATATTCCGTCCCTGCACTATTCAACTCTTCCCATTTTAACACGAACCCTATCGGCAAAACATCGGCTCAGAACAAACATAAGGCGATGGTGACTTATTGGTATTAACAGAAATTGAAAAACCTACTGGTAAAATGAAAAGAACGTCCTCATGCATAAAGAACCAGCACATTCAGCGTTGTTTTCGCACTCCCTTCCAGTCCACAAAAAAAAACCGGCCTGCATCCCTGCACGCCGGAAAAAGTAATCAAAAAGTACTTAAGAAAAAAACAACAAAAACAATTAGTAGGTAAAGAGAGTTTTAATTTGGTTTGGTATTACCAGGTATTAACCTGCAACAGCACTATGATAGTTTCAATTAGCGTGCCAAGATTTTTAACTTACACCAATTCAAAGTATTACATAAATTCATTTCAAAATACAATTGTTTTCAATTATCCACATTTATGTACTTATTTCGTAAAAAAAACACAAAGTATCAGCAAAATATTAAATACCAATCAGTTAATATAAAATTTGATAAATCATCCGAAAACGGATAGTTTTGTGGTTTTCGATAATAATTTTTATATCTAATCACTTTATTTGGATAATAATTTCATTTGGATAGGGCTTCCAAAAAAAATTTAATAAACACCCGGAATATTTTGCTCTCTAACCCGGATGCTGGCCGGGAGCAGTAACAAAACAACACGAAAATGGCATCCACGCAACCCAAAATCCCAACATTCAAAATGCATGGTCACATAAAAAAACCCGCCAACGTGGCGGGTTGCAAGCAATGATAAGGATTTAATCTGAGAACCTATTTCAGGATTCCCATTTCTTTTCCAACCTTTGTAAAGGCTGCAATGGCTTTGTCGAGATGTTCGGTTTCGTGGGCGGCCGAAATCTGAACACGAATACGGGCCAGGCCTTTTGCCACCACCGGATAGTAGAATCCGATAACATAAATACCTTCCTGTAACAGGCGGGCGGCAAAATCCTGTGATAGTTTTGCATCATACAGCATCACGGCGATGATAGCGCTCTGTGTGGGCTTGCAGTCAAAACCTGCTTCAATCATTTTTTGTGAGAAGTAAGCGGTATTGGCATGCAGTTTATCCTGAAGTGTATTGGTTTCGCTCATCATCTCAACCATCTTGATTCCGGCAGCAGCTACCATGGGTGGCAGTGAGTTGCTGAACAGGTATGGACGTGAACGCTGGCGAAGCATGTCAATCACTTCTTTTTTACCGGTGGTAAAACCTCCGATGGCACCACCAAAGGCTTTTCCGAGTGTTCCGGTAATGATTTCGATTTTGCCCTTCAGGTTGTGAAGTTCTGTAACACCACGACCGGTATGACCAACCACGCCTGCAGAGTGCGATTCGTCAACCATAATCATGGCATCGTATTTACAGGCCAGTTCATATATTTTATTCAGTGGAGCAACATTGCCGTCCATACTGAAAACACCATCGGTAACAATCAGGCGGAAACGCTGTGCCTGTGATTCTTTCAGACGTTCTTCAAGTTCGGCCATATCAGCATTGGCATAACGGTAACGAACAGCTTTACAAAGCCTTACACCGTCAATAATGGAGGCATGGTTCAAAGCATCGCTGATGATAGCATCATTTTCACCTAACAGAGGTTCAAATACACCACCATTGGCATCAAAACAGGCTGCATACAGTATGGTATCTTCCGTTCCGAAAAATTCAGCAATTTTAGCTTCCAGCTCTTTGTGAACATCGGTGGTTCCACAGATAAACCTTACTGAAGACATGCCATAACCGTGCGTGTCCATCATTTGCTTGGCTGCATCAATCAGTTGAGGATTGTTGCTGAGGCCGAGATAATTGTTGGCACAAAAGTTTAATACCTTCTGTCCGCTGGCCACTGTAATTTCAGCACCCTGAGGGCTTACAATGATACGTTCGTTTTTATAAAGACCGGCTTCCTTGATGCCAGCCAGCTCATTCTGAAGAAATTCCTGAAACTTGGTGTACATTTTAAAATGTTTTTTATGGTTTATTAATGGTTGTTCTAAACAAGGATGCAAATATACCAAATTCCCTGTTATTCATTTCACAATGCAAATGATTTTGATTGTTTT
>CAZKCK010000235.1:0-2963 GCA_964550695.1 uncultured Bacteroidales bacterium
CTGCTTACTGACGGGCCGGCAGCCGGCGTAGAAAAACCCGCCACCCCTGAAGAAATTAAGTAAAAGGAATTTTGTTGTCAGCAAAAAGCCAGCTTTGGAAAATGATCCGGGGCTGGTTTTTTTGAGGGTGAAAGGTGAAGGATGAAGGGTGAGGGGTGATTGGTGAAAGGTTACGGTCGAAGGGTGAACCCGGTGGTTGAGGTCTCTGAGCTTGTCGAAGAGGTCGAAACCAAGGGTTAAAGGTAAAAGGTAAAAGGTGATTGGTGATTGGGTGATTGGCGATTGGTGATTGGTGATTGGTGATTGGAGGGCAATTAAAAATTAAAAATTCCAAATTAAAAATTCTTCAATAGATTTCTGTTTAACAAATTCTTCCAAATAAAACTTGCTCCTGACAGTAAAAATAATCAGAAACGGGATCACATTCAGCAAAATACTGTGTAGGTGTTTTACCGGCCAGCAAACGGTAATCGCTGATCATGTGTGATTGGTCATAATACCCGCATGTATGGGCAATTTCAGTCAATGGCATTCCGGGATTCAGTGACTTTGTGTGCAGCGAATGCTGAAACCTGACTGTTTTCAGAAACTGCCGGGGCGAAGTACCAATACACGACAAAAACATGCGTTCAAACTGTTTCCGGCTCAGGCAGGCAGCCGAAGCCAGTGCATCAATTGAAACGAATCCGCAGCTACTGTTGATCAGGCTTATGCTGTGTGCAATCCTTTTCATTTCGTATTCCCTGCAGTTACTGCGCAGTTGTTTCAACAGAAAGCCTTCCACAATACTGATCTGCCCGCCAAAAGAACCGGCTTCATACAAACGGGTTTCAAGTTCATCCTTGGCATCTTTCACCAGGTATTTCAGGGGCACATGGTGATTAAAAAACTCGCTGGCAGGTACATTAAAAAACATTTTAACACCATGAGGCTGAAAGGAAACCGAAAACATGGAGAGTTTTCCGGAAACCACCAAATCATAATATTCCGTCAATTGTCCGTTCACGATGGTATTTTCAGACAGATGTCGCTGATTGTTGGCCGGTTTGGGTCTGTTACCCAGATAAAATGTAAGATCCATCAATCCATTCGGGACAATACGCTGAAGGTGCTCCTTTCCGTGAGGCAAACAATCTTCAATGGCCCAGTATTGTTTTACAAACATCGATAAGAGGCCGGAAGGCCGGGCTGTATGATAACTCAAGACTGACAGAATTTGGGCATAAAAATAAGAATTCTTTAAACCGGAATCACGGTCTGCCGGGCAAAAACCGTAATTCCGGATATTATGGTTTAATTGTCGCCGTACAAACCCAAACGATTGCCTTCGCTATCGGTAAAAAGGGCAAAATAGCCACGGCCTTCTACCTCAATCTTTGTTTTGGGCTGAACAATGGTTCCTCCGTTTTCAGTAACCCTTACAATGGTATTGTCAAGATCATTGCCGGTATTCAGGCTTACCAGAACGCCGTCTTTTGAAGGATTTAAACCCGGAGCAAAGGATATGGCTCCCTCACCCGAAGGAAAACATGCCATCATTTCTGTTCCGCAATCAAACTCGTGCAATTCGGTTTGCAATACTGTGCTGTAGAATTTTACAGCGCGTTTAAAGTCTGCCGCCGGGATGTCGATCCATGAAACCAACTTTTTCATTTCTGTAAATTTAAGTTTAAGATTAATTAACGCGGCAAAAGTATGCACCGGATGAATGCTGTAATTGTATAAATGCGACAAAGTGAAGGGTGAAAGGTAAAAGGTAAAAGGTGAAAGGTAAAAGGTGAAAGGTAAAAGGTGAAAGGTGAAGGGTGATTGGTGATTGGTGATTGGTGATTGGAGGGCAATTCAAAATTAAAAATTACTAATTCAAAATTCTCTCATCAAAACGAAGGATGATTACAGATAAATGAAAGAATTCCTGATTCCGGAACCCGAAACCGGGAATACTTTCAAAAGCTACCGAAACAACTACTGATTAATCCTTTTTAGCAGGTTCACAGCATTGCCCTTTCCATTCTGTTTTCATCTTTTCACGTTCTTCGGGGCTCATGTGCAACCACCTGGAATGCATTTCAGAGGCATGCTGATGGAATTTGCCGTGCCCGTGCCCGCACCTGAAACCTCCGAACAGTATTTTTGACAGCACCAGAATACCCAGTGCCTGACAGTATGTAATGGCACTTATGCCAAGTATTGCAGGGAGTATGCCGTTCCAGAGCAGCATGACTACCCAGCTGAACAATGCAACGCCGGCAACAATTGCAATGGGAATGAAAACGAAACGTTTGGTACGGAAATTTTTTCCGTGATTATTACCACAACTCATCATGATTTCTAATTTTAAAAAGTTAATAATTGTCATACAGTTTTTGAAGCCGTCCGCGCAGGTGCGCCACTGCGTAACGTTTTCGGGATATGATCGTTTTAATGCTTTCACCTGTTTTATCGGCAATCTGCTGCAGGGTCAGGTCTTCCAGTTCATTCAGCACAAACACTTCGCGTTGTTTTTCAGGCAGTTCGTTCAATGCTTTAAACAATGCTTCCCTGAAACGTGTGCGGTCAAATTCTGTTTCAGGATTACCATTGCCGGCCATGAATGAACCCGGAAAAACCAATTCCCCGTCTTCATCTTCATACACCATTTCGTCGAGCGACAGCGTAGACTTTTTACGGTTTTTATCAGCTATCCTGTTGCGGCTCACACGAAAAAGCCATGAGCTCAGTTGCTCAACGGGTTCGGTGTTGATGATTGAAATCAACTGATACCACACATCCTGCAGGATATCTTCGGCGTCTTCATCGTTTTTAACGCGGCTGCGAATAAATCCGAACAAACGCTTCCTGTAATCCTGCACAGCCTGCTTGATACCTTGCTGCGGATATGCCATAGGTAATGCTATTAATTCGTCCATATAAACAGGTAGACGAATGAGCGTGCAAATTACTTTAAATCCTGTAAAAAAAAT
>CAZKCK010000235.1:3063-5887 GCA_964550695.1 uncultured Bacteroidales bacterium
GATTATCATTTACCCTTTAATTTCAGCATAATGGTTTCGCGACTGACAGTCTTTCCGGTTTTCACAGAATTCATCATTGCACCCAGTGCAAAATCTTCAAACTGATCATCTGCAAGGCTTATAACATTTCCTCCAAGTTTCTTCGCAAGGTCAGCTAAAATCTTATTGCTTTTTTTGTCAGCCTGTATTATTATTGCGCCCATAGATTTTTTTTACAAAGATACAATTTCTATTAATAGTTATAATCCACTATCGGGATGTTATAATTTCCGGAATCAGAACCGCATGAAATGGCTGGCTTATTAGTAGCATCGGATAGTCGAGTCCGAATCTCTGCCAATAATTCAACCAGCTATTTATAATCGGATGCCCTCATATAAAAATAATATTTACAGATATTTGATGGTTAAGCAATACCAGGGATGAATGGGTACCGCCTTATAAGCGTTATATTATCAAATATGTGCGTAAATGATCTTAAAATCAATTCCGCTGATTTTTTTCAATTCAGGCAATAGCTTTGAATCATTGCCCGTGGAGTCCGGATCAAAAACAGTTATGACAGATTTTGCGACCCCACAATCTGCCTGATACTTCAGCGCGTTCAAATCCGTCAATGTGTGGCAGCAATTTGTTTTAACTGATAAATCCCTGAAATCCGTTGAAGAAGCCTGATCCATCATTTCCTGCCAGCAATCAATTGAGATTTCCATCCCACAGCCGGGGCAAACCACTTTTTCAAACCCTTGTCCGCAATCCACAAAACCATTATCATTCCTAATGATTTTAGTGTATGAATAGCCCTGCTTCTTTTCAGAATATCAGGGTTTGATTTCAATTTTTGTCCCGATTTCAACTGCGTTATAAAGTTCGTCAATTTCCCGGTTAGTCACTGCAATACAGCCTAATGTCCAATCATTCCAACGATGAAACCTCCCAATAAAACCGGTTCCGTTCCTCAGTCCGTGTATTTTAACGTCACCGCCAGTTGCCTTTCCAAGCAGTTTTGCCTTTTCAATATCATTTTTGTCAGGATAGGAAATGCCCAGATTTTTATGATAACCACTCTTTGGGTTTTTGCTACTGATAAAATAAATCCCTTCAGGCGTTTTTTTGTCACCCTCAAATTCCTTTGCCCCAACCGGTTGCCTGCCGAGTGAGATTGCATAGGTTTTAACAGGATGACCATTTGCGTAAGCCAGTAATTGCCTTTTTGATTTGTAAACAACGAGGCTGTCAATCTGAATGCCGGCAGGCAATTTGGCTTCCGGATAAAAATAATAAACCATCAAGCCCACAAATGTGCTTAAGATTGCCAGTAATATTATTTTCCGCATTCCTTCTCTAAAACTTCAATAATCTGAGTGTATAACAGAGGGATTTTATTTTTCGCAACATCCCAAACGATTGAATAATTGACGCCCATATAGCCATGAATCAAGCGGTCCCGCATTCCTGCCATATTTTTCCACATGATTGAATTGGATTGGCTCTTTAGACATACTGCACCTCATTTAAAATCTTTGGGCCCAGATAAGGGCTTAATCCATTTTTTGTAACTATTTCAACCTTTTCGTTATTGAAAAGATTATCAAAAATATCGTATACCGCCATATAATTATCATAATTCTCCTTATCGGGCTCAAAATCAATCAAAATATCAATATCACTCGTGTCAGACTGTTCACTCCTGACATATGACCCAAATAAGCCAACCTGTATAACCCCATACCTCGAAAGTTCGGGTTTATATGATTTTATGGAAGCCAAAATGATATCTTTTGTAGTCATATTCAAAACTTTATTACAAAGATAGTAAACTTCGGATTAACGTAATGCTTATCCTCCAAAATTAACGGATACCACCTGATTCAGCAATTTTTCACCCCACGTTCGAATGCAGCCGGCTTTGAACTGCGTTGCATGCACTATCACAAAAATATAAACTTCACACGTTCACCCATTGCATTGAAAAAGAAATAATCAGGTTTGCCGGAAATAAACATTCCGGCTTTTCATGTGCTGCAATGCTATGGGATGGGTTTAAGACCTATTTGTTGCCGGGTGGTTGCTTCTTCTTCATCTACCTTTTTTATCATGTCCGTTAATGTCAGGCTCCCAGATATCAAGAAAACTGAGGCGGATTGCGGGCGATTTCCTGTCTAGCCGAAAAGCAGCCAGGACGGAAAGATGCACACCGTAAACCATCGCTACCGTAATTGGCGGGTTGCTGATGTTAACGCCTGGCTTTTATTCATTAATTATTTTTTCAATTTCATCTGTCAACTCATTGATATGACGATATTTCTCCAATTTGATTTCTCTCTTTTGATTATTAAGTTCTTTGCTTAGATCAAGGATTAGTTCAAAAGGATCAACCTCGAAACCAAACAAATTCTGGTCAAAGTTGGAACCAATCAAAAGACCATCATTTGACATGCCTATGCACCAGTTCTCAATAAAATCACTCAACGAAATCTCAACAGGTTCATAGTCATTCCAGTCGTCCTTAACACAAGATTTTGCCAAGGCTTTCTCTGACCAAAAACAAATTAGTCCAATTGGTTCGCCGTCATTATCCTCATATTCGACAGAACTGGAAGTCGCCAAACCTTCATTGTTTTCAAGTCCCCAGACAACTCCAGTCTCACAAACCTTTTTAATGAATCTTTCGTGTCTTTGTTTTGTTATAATCGAATCTTGAATCATCGTCGCTGTCTCTTTTTAAGCTTGGCGTTAACTTATTTTTAAGTCAGATAAAATCATTCATTATCACCCAATTGGGTGTAAAGAACTGATGACCGTCATACATTATTGAAATCAT
>CAZKCK010000236.1:0-5876 GCA_964550695.1 uncultured Bacteroidales bacterium
TGACGGGTATTGTTCCATTTAAAAATCTGAACGACCCCGCTCCGGTAGCTGTTGCAGTTAATACGGCAGGAGAGGGGATGGCCTGGTTAAGAATGCCCATAAAGATTGGCGCTATTGCAGGTTTAAGTTCCGTTATCCTGGTCATGCTGATGGGTCAGCCCCGCATTTTTTTCTCGATGTCACGTGACGGGTTGCTTCCAAAGTCGTTTTCAAAAGTACATCCCAAATTTAAAACCCCATACATAACCACCATTATTACAGGAGGAGTGGCAGCAGTCGTTTCCGGCATATTTCCGATAGGAATTCTCGGGGAACTGGTTTCAATCGGAACTTTGCTGGCTTTTGTACTTGTTTGTGGTGGAATTCTGGTTCTGCGTTATAAACGCCCGGAGTTGGTCAGGCCTTTTAAAACACCCTTGTTTCCTTTGGTACCCATTCTTGGCGTTTTGTCGTCATTGGGCGTTATGGCTACACTTCCGCGCGACACATGGTATCGGCTGATCATCTGGATGGTTATAGGAATTGTTATCTATTTTGCATACGGAAAATACCACAGCAATCTGAATAAAGTGCAGAAATAGCGTAGTTAAAAACGTTTTTTAAGTCCGGATATTCCTAAACAATTTTTGAATATAGTTTCATAAACTGAACCCTTTCAAATTCAGCCGGATTTTTTATGTTTTGCTGGCTCATTCGGCCTCTGAAGTACAGAATATTGCCCTCCAGGGTTATGCAGGAAAGCTTAATAAGTGTTCTGTTTGCCATGGTTACACTCCTGAATTTCCGGGACCCCATGGTTTTATTCCTTCAGGAATAGAGCTGGTAAGCGGAAATGTTCCGGGCATTACAGCTTTGCAACCGGTTTTCCCGAATCCGGCATGCGAATCAGTTACCATTCCTTTCACCGTAGTGGGTGAGGGAAAAATCTATATGGAAATTTATTCTTCGCAGGGGAAATATATTGAAACAGTGGTACATGAGAATTTGGTACCCGGTTCGTATCAGGTTAAATTTGCGGTTAAAAACCTGAGCAATGGAGTGTATTTTTGCGTATTGAAATCCACTGATTCTAAAGATAATATACGATTTGTTGTTTCGAAATAACCAGATTTACAGGCACAAAAAAACCGCAGCAATTCAACTGCGGTTTTTTTTATCATGGGAATCTGTAATAAATCAGCGCATTCATTCAGGACTTTCCTAAAAATCAAAGATATCTGACAGAAATCCTTTTTTACGATGCTGTGGATAGCCTTGTGAACTATAATGGCTATCATGCCGATCATGATGACCAAAACTCTTATCATCATGATGTTGATAATAAGCTGGTTCAGTATAGGAGGAATGTGTGCGTTCAATGATTTTCTCAAGCTCACCCCGGTCGAGCCAGATTCCCCTGCATTTTGGGCAATAATCAATTTCTATAGCATTTTTATCGGCTAATAACAATGGCACATTACATATTGGACAATTCATAATTTGTTTTTTAAAAGTTAATTAATCGTTTTCCTCAGATTCAGTTTCTTCTGTAGTTTCTTGCTTATTTACAAATGAAACATTTTGGTTATTAAGCGTATATATAAAAATTATTAACGGTAACACGAACCATAAAAATGAAAAACTTTTTTGAACTGTAGTCAGTTTTACATTTCCTGCTTTCAGGTTTTTATATCCTGTAAAAATTGAAACAAGGGTTCCTGTTTTCCTGTGCAGCAAAGTATCAGATGTAATCCCTGCCAGATGAATGGCAACAAGTACAATCAGGATGTTGACGGCTATTTCGTGCAGATCTTTGGCTGTTTCCTCATTTAAAATTGGAATAAAACCTGTCAGAAAGCCTTGCCCTTCAGCTGATAGAGTCAGGATTCCGGTAAAAGCAACAAGAATACCCGTTACCATTATCAATAACATGATTACTGAAGCTGCAGGGTTATGACCGGCATAAAAATGTTGTACATCCTTAATATTCTTTACAAACCGTTTGAGTGAAGAAAGCCCCATATTAAAATCGCTAAAGCGTGAATATTTGGGTCCAATGAGTCCCCATATAAGCCTGAATATCAACAGAAGACCTGCCGCATAACCAAATGCGGTATGTAAGTTCAGATAAGCATCTTCTTCACTCAATAGATAGGCTCCTGCAAGCGAAATCACCAGAAGCCAATGAAATAGCCTCGTTGGGAGGCTCCAGATATAAGTTTTCATTATCATTTGATTGTTAAAATTATGTTTATGTTCAAAATGCATGATAATACCCATTTGTAATGGTATATGCAGATATCAGGTGAAGTTTATAAAATCAGAAATGTCATACAGATTTTGCATTAAAGGTTTTAGAATTTAAGTTTACCTGTTATGCAATTATAAATGAATATGCATCTGAATCTCAGTGAAAAAATCGAAAGATACCTGCAGTTTATGTCAGGGTAATTTTAGGCGGTATCCAGATTGTAGCAAAAAAGTATGTAACTATTGCAAAATCATCTGGATACAAGATTTTACTATACGAGTTTAAATGTTGTTTACCACTTGATCCACACGACTGTATAAAAAAATGACCGGCATATTGCGCATGGTCAATAACCTGACTGCTATTATCAGCATGACATGGCAAAGCCAGAAATGAAATATGTAAAATCTCATTAATGCTTTCATCTGCAATAGCTTGCAGCATCAGAAGCATGAGCAGGATTGAAAATATATTTTTCAGTTTAACCATGTCGACTACAAAGATAGACATTTAGAGAGATAGATGGAATTTCATCCAATTAGCATTTAAAAAAAATAAAAAATGACGCATTTGGGCTATTGCGAAAGCGTATTCTTCGCCTCATTTTTGCAGAACTGATAAATTACTTTTAAAAGTAAGGAAATTCAGGATTTTAGTCATTTATTTTAACATCTCAATGTCGGAAAAGCGAATTCATTCGTAAATTTGAAACGTTTATAGTGCGAACAATCTTATCATTATTAATTGAAACCAAAACTTTAAAATTATGAACTTTTGTCCACAATGCGGCACACAAGTGCAGGAAGGTGCAAAATTTTGCCCGGCCTGCGGGTTTAAAATCGCTGTTGTCCCGCCACAACAGCCCTATTACAGTGCGAACAACGCAACGGTATCCCCCCCGCAACCAGCGCCTCCTCCTCAGTATCAGCAACCTTACCAGCAGAATTATCAACAGCAATATGCGCCTCCTCAAAACAATATGCAAAGCGATGCAGGCTCAGGCTTAATAGGAAGGGTAAAAGGGATTTTGTTGTCACCAGATACTGAATGGCTTAAAATTGCTTATGAAATGCCGGATGTTAAAAAAATATTATTATCGTATGTGCTCATACTCGCGCTTATCCCAGCTATTAGTATATTTATTGGTTTGGGACTACTAAGTGGTTATATTTCAATATCAGGAGGAGCAATTCAAGCAATTATTCAATTATTTACCGCTTTGTTGAGTACATGTATTACTGCCTTTATTGTATATATGCTGGCTCAAGGGTTTGATTCTGTGAAAGATTTTGGAAGGGCGTTACAATTAGTTGCTTATTCCTTAACTCCATTATGGATTTTAAGTATAATGAATATTCTTTCTACACTGTGGTTTTTACCAATTCTTGCAATGCTTGCTGGAGGCGTATATGCTGTTTATTTAATGTATAAAGGTTTGCCTTATATTATGAAAACCCCTTCAGAAAAGGCATTTCCTTATATTATAGTGGTTATTATTGTTGGTGTAGTTATTATAGTAGCAGTAAGTTGGATTTTAAGTAAAATTATGATTTCTTTAATGACTAGTGGTTCAGTAAGTTATGGTATGTAAATATTTACTAATTAACGTAATATGAAATTCTGTCCGTTTTGTGGAGCTAAAACAATCCCGGGTGATCAATTTTGCCAGGAATGCGGGGCCAGATTTGATGAAGTGATTCCGGGTAGTGTGCCGGTTGCACCACCTGTTCAGCCGCAACCTGAAATTACAAATTATTCAGAACCGGTCATTCCGCAGCCTGAAATTCCGGAATATTATGAGCCGGCAATTCAACAACCTGTAAATGTGAAGTATGCCGAACCTGTTATTCAACAACCCGGAAAGTTCTGTCAGGAATGTGGTTCAAAATTGCAACCCGAAGATATATTTTGCCTCGAGTGCGGTTCCAGGGCTGATGAGACCGAACCAATGCCTGTTACTCCGGCTCCGGTTGTAAGCATACCCGAGGCAGTTATCAGGCCGGCACCCGAAAAAAAAGAGCAGCCACAGTCTCCGCCTGCACCAAAAGCCACAGCACCTCTTCAAAAACCAACTCCAAAGCAAAGCAAAATTGACGCTTCACCGGAACCTCCCATTATAGCTCAGGCGCAAGCTCCACAGCCGCAGGTTGATACTGAGAAAAAGCGCAATAAACTATGGATTGTTCTGGCAATTGTATTTGTTTTGGCAGGAGTTGGGGCTGCAGCGTGGTTCCTAGTTCTGAATAAATCTGACAAGCCGGAATCTGTTGATTCAACACTTGTTACAAATAGTGCTCCTGTTTCTGTTCCTAAGGATACTGTTACTGTTAAGCCAGATACGACCTCTAAAGTAGTTACCGGGGCAAAAGATGTTACCGAACAACCTGCAAAGGCGGAAGTTCCTAAGAAACAGGTTGACAAACCTAAAAAAGCGGCAAAACCAGATCCAACTGTAATTGCTGCCAAAGAAGATACGAAAAAGAAGCCTGATTTTAAGGTTATTAAACAACCAGTCATAAATTCGGTTGTACTCTATTCGAATTGGAATGAACTGCCGGTTAAAAACAATCCGAACAGTAAGACCAAAATTGAGCTTACATCAACCACAGTAATTACGAAAATCACCACCTACCAGTACAACAAAGGAAAAGGTTCACTGCCTGCCGGAACAATTACCCTTGTTGATGAAAACCGGATTGTACACGGAACCTGGCAATGTACTGCAATCAATGGTTCAGATGGAACTCCCGGCGCCAAATGGGTATGTGAACCCAATGTTTTATTGCCGGTGGGTACCTATAAAGTAGTGAATTCAGGTGAAGATACCTGGTCATATAATTCAGAATCAGACCGTAAAGGATTCATCATTGTTGAAGGCTATAAAAAGTAGACATTAGCTAAGGGTGTAAACAACAATTGTTTACACCCTTTTTTTAGAATCACTAATCATTTTTTATTTTTAAAATATGTCGATATTATTCAGATTCAACATGCTAAAAAACATTGTATCTATTGTATTGATATTGGTTCAAATTCAATTGTTTGCTCAAAATGAAGCTATGACTTTTGATTGCAAATTGAATCTAGCGGGTGGCAACTATATATCATCAACAGCGCCCGGCAAAAGATTTATAATCAGCGTTAGCAAATCAGGAGAGGTAAGTATTGATATGAATATTGAACTTCGGGATGAAAAAACAAAAGAAACGAATTATGTTGAGATAAAATGCAGTGCTGCGGGCGAACTTCAAAATGACGGAAATACCATAACTGCAAAAGGTCAGGGAAGTATACTGGTATATGAAAAGGAAGAACTCGATGAGAATTGGGAAATCACAGCCAATTTTAAAGGTCAGATTGTAACCGGCAATGGATTAGCAACAATTTCCGGAACACTCGAAGCAGTACAAGGTGAAGATATCGTACATAGTACTTTTACCGGTGAGTCAAAGGCTGAAGAAGGGTTGCGGCTTACCTTCCCGCTTGGCGAGAGCCCTAAAGTATTTGATAAAGGGTGGAAATTCGGTGCAGAATGCCTGCTGGCTGACAGTAGAGGATCTGTAACAGATTATTCGATAAGTATTGAATGGAGTGGAACAGCCACGTTTAATCCTGCCACCGGTCCCGTTTCAGCACCAATATTTAA
>CAZKCK010000237.1:0-5811 GCA_964550695.1 uncultured Bacteroidales bacterium
GATTTTACATCGAGCATGGCTGAATTATGCGGCGTGCTGCTGTCAGTGTTTATGCCCACCTGTGCAAGCAAGGCACTGGCAATGAGCAAATTTAAAACGAAAATAAAAATTGTTCTTTTCATGAGTGACTGATTTTGGTTGAACTATTATAATTTTTGATTGAATGTTCGAAACAATTTCAGAAAAATTTATGCCAACGGTCTGATAATACTGTAATTATACCGGATGATTCTTTTACAAGACAAATTTAATTATATTTTTTTAATCAATACGAATTATATTCTAAGAATAAAAAAATAAATTTTTTAGTAAAATACTGAAAATCATCCTAAGTAAAAAAATAAGGTATCAAATTCAACCTGAAGGTTCACGGGTTCCGGTTTCTATGAACGGCTGCGTAAGCAATTTTCTCTTTAGCTGGCATATATTGATAATGACCAGTGAACGGCCTAATCAAACATCCTGCAAGTTGAAATCTGCTGTTGGGAGATTATTGCTTCTGTTTAGCAAAGTCTCATAGTACTTTTATATCCTGTTTAATCTGTCTGCTTTCTGTCATTCACCGAATTTTATGTTGATGCCGGAGAGGGAGCCACAACAAACCACCCATGAAACAAATGCTTATTGCCATCCTGTTTTTTGCACTGATAAAAATACAGGCTCAGGACTATTTAATCAGTTTTGCCGGGTCAGGTGCGTCCACATCCGTCGACAGCGTGAGGGTTGAAAACCTTACACAGGGTACAGGACTGACTGTAGCAGGCGCTGATCAATTGCAATTGCTGGGGTCAATATTATCAGTAGATCCGGATTCTGAAATTACCGGAACCTCCCTGCTGGTTTATCCCAATCCTGCGAAAAATGATATTATACTTGAGTTGGAGGCAAAGGTCAACGCAAAAACAATTGTTGAACTATTCGATTTCTCAGGCCGGGCTGTGGTAAAAACACAATTATTTCTTTCACAGGGCTGGCAATCGTTCCGTATTAGCGGATTGAACAGCGGTATTTATGCGGTTCAGGTGAAATCTGGAAGATTTCTGTACACCGGCAAAATTATCAGCCAGTCTACCTCTGTAAATACCCCGCAAATTTTCTATCAGGGACAATCAACCATGCAGCAGGAAGGGAATCTGAAGCAAGCCAAGACGGTTGTTGAGATGCAATACACTACAGGTGATCTGTTAAAATTCACTGGAAAATCCGGTATATATGCCACTGTAGTGATGGATGTTCCAACTGCCGGCAAAACCATCACTTTTGTCTTTGCACCCTGCACCGATTTCGATAACAACATTTACCCTATTGTTCAGATAGGCAACCAGAAATGGATGGCTGAAAACCTAAAAAGCATTCATTATTTTGACGGAACCTCCATAAATTATTATGATTATGATCATGATCCGGATAATTCATTGATTTACGGCAGGTTGTACGATTGGTCATCTGCCATGAACGGAGCCGCAAGCAGCAATAGCAACCCCAGCAATGTTCAGGGCGTTTGTCCGGATGGCTGGCATTTACCCGGCAAGGCTGAATGGCAACAACTTGGCACATATCTCGGCGGGTTTACTATTGCAGGCGGAAAAATTAAGGAAACAGGCATTTTGCATTGGGTTGCTCCGAATGCAGGTGCAACCGATGAAAACGGTTTTACTGCCTTACCAGCCGGCATATGGGCCTTTTGGGATGAGTTTCAATGGAAAGGAGATCATTGTGCCTTTTCAACTTCCACCGGGAATCTTCCTATGATAGAAGTGACCACGATTATGTTACAAACGACCAATGGAGTCATGACCATTGGAACCTTTCATCCCGATGATGCTGTTTCTGTCAGGTGTGTAAGAAACTGAATTATTTGTTATTGTATGTTATTGTTTAATAATAAGTTAATCCATTCAACGTATGAATAAACATTTCCTCCTCGTGTTACTGTCCACGATGCTCATGAGTTCAACAATTTTATCACAGTCCTGGTTGAAATCAATTCCACCTGACCCGGATGGAAGACCCGATTACCATGAGACAAAAAAATATTGGAAAACATTCCGGCAACAAAATCCTGAAACTCCTATGAAAGGTGAAAAACAATTCCTCCGTTCACGGTTTTTTCTTGATGGGCGTATGGGTGAAGATGGGCACCTGCCTGTTGGAATATACTGGGAGGAAGGCAAGAAGGTTATTGCAGGCCGCAGTCAGAACAAATCGGTTCAAACACCCTGGGTTTACCGTGGACCTTTCAATTCAACCGTAGGAATTAATTCAGGTGAAGTTGGTGGCTCGGGACGGATTGATTGTATCGCTTTTCATCCAACTGACCCGGATATCTTATTTGTCGGGGCGCCAACCGGTGGATTATGGCGAACTGCTGACGGGGGATCCAACTGGGAGTGTCTGACTGATGAGCTTCCCACTCTGGGAATAAGCGATATTGATTTTCATCCTCAGGATCCCAATATTATTTTTATCTGTACAGGTACAAGGGATATATGGTGGGAAACATTTTCAGTTGGGATTCTCAAGTCAGAAGATGCCGGAGAAACCTGGACAGAAACAGGTCTTAAATATGTACTCCAGCAGAACCGATCGGTTCACGAATTGATCATCAACCCAAATAATCCTCTGATAATGGTGGCAGCTACGGGAAACGGCATATACCGCTCCCATGATGGGGGGGATAGCTGGATATTGATACTGGGAGGCAATTTCATGGATCTTGCTCAGAAACCGGGAGATCCTTCGACCATCTATGCTACCAATTTCAACTATTATAATTGCGGGGCTAAGGTATTCCGTTCAAATGATGCAGGCGTCTCATTTCAACTCGTGAACACCGGGATAACTTCTACAGAGGTTAATCGCATAACCATTGGAGTGACACCTGCCGACCCGGAGGTTGTTTATGCTCTTTGCAGCAGATGTGACAATAACGGTTTTTATGGACTGTACAAATCAACCGACCACGGAACAACCTGGACTAAAACACCCAATACCAATAACCTGAACCTGCTTGGTTGGCAACCCAACGGTTTAGACCCGGATGGTTTGGGGTGGTACGCCCTCTCCATTTCGGTGGACCCAACGAATGCCAACCATGTTTTTGTTGGCGGTGTGAATATCTGGGAATCCGCCGACGGAGGAAGTATCTGGACGCTGAATGCACAGTATTATGGGTCCGGGGCTGAATATGTGCATGCCGATATCCATACACTCGCGTATAACCCACTCGATGGCACACATTATTGCACCAACGACGGCGGAATTTACCGTTATACCGGCTCTCCCGACGGTTGGGTAAGTATCAGTGATGGCTTGCATATCATGCAGTTTTACAGGCTCGGCGTCTGGCAACAGGATGAAGCCTGCATCCTGGGAAGTCCACAGGATAATGGTCCGGTGCTTTTTACAGATACCGCTCATTATGAACTTATTGTTGCTGAAGCCTGCGATAATTTCTTTGATTATTACCACCGCGATACATGCTATTATGGCGGGTATGGTGCCGGAGTGATTCGTTCGAAAAATGGCGGTATCAGCGGTACTTACATTACTCCTCCGGGAGAAGCCGCATTAAGTTTCAATCCGGCCTTTATCATGCATCCCACCGATCCTGCCATTCTTTTTTATGCATTCAAAAATGTACACCGGAGCAATAACCGGGGCACTACATGGACCAAACTCACAAATGATCTGTCAGGTGGTAGTGATTTCTCGGATCTTGAAGTAGCGCCTTCCAATCCGGATTATCTCTATGCTGCAGCTTATTACCAGTTATGGAGAACATCTGACGGGGGAACGAACTGGGAAGATATTACATATGGGCTGCCTGCAGGAGAACTCATCAGCGATATCGTTATTTCGGCCGATAATCCTGAACTGGTTTGGGTTTCCATTTCAGGGTTTTCTGCCGGGATCAAGGTTTTTCGTTCAGGTAACGGAGGCCTGACTTGGGCAAATGTAAGTATGAACTTACCCAATATGCCTGCCAACTGCCTGGCCTTTGAACCTGGCTCCGGCAACGCCATTTATGTTGGAACCGATGTCGGGGTTTATTATACAAATGACCAACTTACGCAATGGATCGATTATAGCACTGAGCTTCCCAATGTCATGATCAATGAACTTGAGGTTCATCCGGTCTCGGGAAAAATTCTGGTAGCCACTTATGGGCGCGGGATATGGGAAAATAAACTGGCTGATCCGGCCACAGTAGGCATTAAAAAGCCATTGGACAAGAACTTTTCTGTTTACCCGAATCCTGCTGCGGAAAAATTATGGGTTGAATTTACCCCTCCG
Organism: uncultured Bacteroidales bacterium; assembly: GCA_964550695.1. Lineage (GTDB taxonomy): Bacteria > Bacteroidota > Bacteroidia > Bacteroidales > TTA-H9 > CAZKCK01. The sequence goes on from CAZKCK010000237.1 coordinate 4,297, forward strand.
GAACCCGGTTTATATATCGTTACAATTCTCAATGCTACCGGGCAGGTTGTAACGAAGAAGGAAATCCACTCTACCGGAATGATGACCCGGACACAATTAGATGTTTCCAGATATTCAGCAGGATATTACCTCATCCGTATCGCGGGAAACGGGACCGATTATTCTCAAACGGTTATGGTTGGAACAGTTAAATAAAATGAAACCTGTTTACTTACAATCATCACCCGAATAAGTGTGTCCTGACAGCAGGGTATCCAGCATAAAAATCTGAATACAGATAGTGGAATACCGCATACCATTTTAAAAATTCAGATCATTGGCCGTATACTTCTAATTGCCATTGGTAGCGAAACGGGTACCTCTTGCATGGTGATACCGGCAATTGGTAGATTGGTCAATTCAATTATCGTATACCTATATTACTTTTATATCTCATAATTCCCTACGAATACCTTCTAAGGTTAATCGACGATAAATAAATAGTCATATAGAAACCTATTGTTAACTTATGAGAAAATTTACATTTTTATTCATGCTAATATGTGCATTGGTAAAGTTACATGCGCAGAATTTTTTAATCGATTTTGCCGGGTCAGGTGCATCCACAACAATCGACAGCGTGCGGGTTGAAAACCTTACACAGGGTACAGCCCTTACAGTTGGTGCAGGAAACCAGTTGCAATTGCTGGGTCAATTAACCGGGACGCTAACTGTATTGCAACCTTCAGTAAATCAATTATTGATTTATCCCAATCCCTCAGCAGGAGCAATTGTAGCAACTTTTGTTGCCCCCGATGATGGTAATGCAGCCATTGAACTCACTGATAATACAGGCAAAGGGATATTAAAAACGCAAAAGTATTTTACCAGGGGCCGGCAGTCATTGAACATCAATGGATTGGGAGCTGGTATTTATTTGATTAAGATTCAAACCGATGCTTACCTGTATTCAGGTAAAATCATCAGTTGCACTACCACGGGAGAGCCTTTGTACATTGCATTTAGAGAACCTGAACCAATAAAACCGGAAGTGGTAAAAAGTTCGGCCGCTGTAGTACAAATGCAGTATACCACTGGCGATTTGCTGAAATTTACCGGCCATTCAGATGTTTTTTCAACAGTTTTTATGGATGTGCCAGCCCAAAGTAAGACGATTACCTTCAACTTTGTGTCGTGTACTGATTATGAGGATAATCATTATTCTGTGGTGCAGATTTGTGGTCAGTTATGGATGGCTGAAAACCTCAAAGCAACAAAATACAGCAATGGTGAAGAAATACCGGAAGTAACCGGAGCCGCTCAATGGAATAGTTTATCAACCGGAGCTTATTGTTATTTTGACAATAATCCTGATTATGCTCTGACGTATGGAAATTTATATAATTGGTTTGCTGCCATTGACAATCGCAATATGTGCCCCACAGGCTGGCATGTACCAACTGATAATGAATGGATAAGTCTGACTTCATGTTTGGGTGGTGAAGCAGTTGCCGGTGGTAAAATGAAAGAACCCGG
>CAZKCK010000238.1:0-5808 GCA_964550695.1 uncultured Bacteroidales bacterium
ATCTATTTCGTTTTGCTTGCTTTTTGCAATATCTTTTTCATACGATTCCTTTAATGAAACATGCTCCGCCTGCAACTGCTCAAGCTCTTTTATGAGTTCTTCCTTTGATTTATCCCATTGATCCATATACAACATTTTTAGCTAAATAACTGGTATTAAACAAAACGCCTGGTTAGTGCAGGCAATGAAAAATTAAAAGTGCTTCCTTTTCCCACTTCACTTTCCACCCAAATCTCCCCACCGTGTTTTTCGATAAATTCTTTGCAGAGAATCAGCCCCAGGCCGGTTCCTTTTTCGTTTTGGGTGCCGGGGGTAGACTCATTTTCATCCAGCCGGAAGAGTTTTTCAATCCGCTCTTTTGAAATCCCTATGCCATTGTCGGTTACAGAAACCGTAAGGTTCTGGTTGGTTTCGTATAAAGAAATAGTGATAAGCCCCGAAGGCTTTGTAAACTTTACGGCATTTGAAATGAGGTTACGCAATACAGTACTGATCATAGCTTTATCAGCATAAACCGGTGCATTTGAAGGCAATCCGGTTTGAATAGTGATGGATTTCTGGCCGGCGATATCTTCGAAAAGAGGCACAATATCATTGATGAAGTTTACCATTTCAAAATATTCCGGATTAAATTCTATCCTTCCGGTTTGTGAGCGTGACCATTCCATGAGGTTTGTAAGAAGCTGAAGCGCATGTTCTGAGGAATGAAGGATGATTTCTGCATATTTTTCAATTGCGGCATATTTTTTTTCGCGGACCTGTTCCAGCAGCAAATCGCTGAATCCCACAATGGCATTGAAGGGGCTTTTCAGGTCGTGGGCAATAATAGAGAAAAACTTGTTTTTTGAAGCATTTGCTTCCGTCAGCGTTTTGTTCATTCTCAAAATTTCAGCTTCAGCCTGCTTTCTTTGGTTAATATCTTTAATCATGGCCAGATAGTACCTGAAGTTTCTGTTATTGTCGAAGATAGCAGTAACATGTGAGCTGCCCCAGGTAGTTTTTTGATCTTTCCGGATGTACCTTTTTTCGGTTTCGTAAATCTGTATTTCGCCGGCAGCAAGTTTTTCAAGTGACTCAATATTTCCGGCAATGTGGTCGGGAAGGGTAATATCTTTAAAGGTTAATTTCAACAATTCGTTTTCGGAGTAGCCTGAAAAAAGGCAAAATGACTCATTGACATGCAGGAAATTAAACCCCGCACCCACCAGCGTTATTCCGATGGGAGATGTGTCGAATATTTTATGAAACTGTTCTTCGCTTTCGCGCAAAGCCTCTTCAGCCCTCATTCTTTCTGTTGTTTCCCATGTGAGATTGGCAATTTCAGTCAGGGTTTCAACGTCCTGCTGTGTATAGTTGGCCGCTTTATTTCCAACGCCCAGAATTGCTGTAATTTTTGCGCCACGAAAAACCGGGACTACCATTTCGCGAATAACTTTTGCATGGCCTTCCGGGAGGCCTTTGCGATGCGGAAGCGAAGCATAATCGTTGTGAATGACCGGCTTACGCTGATAAATGCAATCAACCCAAACGCCGGCTTCTGATATAGGGTAGTGCGAGCCTTTGCCGGTTGCCGTACAAAATTCCGCTTTTGTACGTTTCGACCAGTTTTGAAGGCTCAGAAATTCCTGATTGTCGTGAATAAAATGAATAAAACTGATCTGGCTTCCTGTGAGTTTTTCGGCTTCATTAAGCATTTCTTCCAAAAAATCATCCAGGGAATGGTTTAGCGAAAACTGAATAAGATGAAGGCGGGTTTGTTCTATTGCATCATCTTGCTTTCGGTGGGAGATATCGCGGACAATTGCCCACATCTCCTGATTTTCGGTATTCTTATTCCTAATAAGCGAAGCTCTGAGTTCCACAGGAATAATCGTCCCATCTTTCCGTATGTATTCCTTTTCATAAACATCCGAGTAGCCTCTGGTAATAATTTGTTTTTCAACAATTTCGGCTTCGAAATCATGCCACTTTTCAGGGGTAAGGTCAATATATGTAAGTTTGCTAAGTTCTTCAAAATCATAACCAAGCATTTTCATAAATACCGCATTACAATTTTTAATATTGCCCTGCATATTGGTTTGGATAAAGCCATCCATCATACTTTCGTGAAGCGCCCGGTATTTATATTCAGAAATACGCAATGCCTCTTCTATCTGCCGGCGTTCGGTGATATCAATTCCAAAAGAGATGGTGCCGATGATTTTACCATGCTCCCTTATTTCGTTGTTGTGCCAGATAATATAATGCTCCTTACCAGATTTGGTAAGTATCGGATTTTCAAAACATCGGGGTAATCCGCCTGTCATCAGTTTATCGAAAATTTCCCATACTTCCGGAAAACGGGATTTAGGGACAATTACCTCAAACCAATTGCGGCCTTGTAATTCGGATAGCGTATATCCTGTAATTTCTTCAGCAGCTTTGTTGTAAGTAACTATATTTCCCTTTGTATCCAAACCCACAACAATTGCATTTGCAGTCTGGATAAGGTTTTCGGCAAAATCCTTTGCATTTTGCAGCGATTCTTCAGTTTGTTTAAGGTCGGAGATATCCTGAAAAGAACCCTGAACCAACACAATTTTGCCGTTTTCATTTTTTACCGGCTTGCCAATCGTCCGAACCCAAACCCGGTTGCCTTCGGAGGTGATAATCTGCATTATTTCGTCATAAGGAATTCCCTTTGTTGCACAATTTGCAAATACTTCCGTTATTTTATCCCGCCATTCCGGTGCATAAAAACCGATGCTTTCACTTAAAAGAGGGGAGTAACCCGCAGGTTTTTTATGAATTGCGGCAACTTCGTCTGACCAGGTGCACACATTATTGGCAAGGTTTACATTCCATCCGCCAAATTTTGCTGTTTCGCCGGCAACGTGCAATAGCGTATAGTTTAATTTTAGCTCCTCTTCAAACTGCTTGATTTCAGTAATATCACGTATAATATGAATAGCTCCTGCTAATTTATTTTCGGTGTCGAAAATTGGGTCTGCCGAAACATGTACCCATTTACCGTTATGTTTTTGAACACTGGTTTCACGCTGCAACGACTTTATCATTTTTACAACCGGGCAATCGTAGAATGGTTCGTTTGTTTTATGAATTACTTCCCAGCAAAATTTCCCAATAAAATCACCGCCATACTCCGGAAATAAACAAGCCATTGCCTTGTTGCTGCGCATAATTTTCTGATCGGTTGTGAGCAGACAAATGCCATCGTTAACGCTGTCAAAAGTAGTTTGCCATTGAGCGGCAGACTCTGCCAAATTCTTTTCAGCTTTTTTTCGGAGTTCAGACCTTTCCGGTTCATTCTGGGCCTTGCGTTTCATAGTATGCCATGTTAAAAAGATAAAATTAAGCAATAATTTTCAATTTTTACAATGAATTCAATTCCCCGGTTTTTCACCTTACTAAGGTTCTGACGACCGCTCAATAAGTTTGAAAACTGACATCTTTTGAATCATAAAACTGAAAGCACTTCAGGAAAATTTACTCAGCATGATATTTAATACAAATATAAGGGAAGATAGCCCAAATTGTATCGCCTGCATGAGAGATCAATAGAATTAACCTGGAAGTTTATAAAATACTGTTTAAACAAAACCGGCCGGGATTTCCCCGACCGGCTTACAGATTTACAAAAGAGCGTTAAAAAACACGTGTGTGTTAATCAACAATAATCAGGCTTTTGGATGTAGTGTAGGTATCATTTGTACCCTTAAGAACAATACGGTAATGGTAAACACCAGCCGCAAGTTCTTCACGGTTCATGAGAATATTGTGAACACCTGACGAAATATCCGAATTTACAAGTTCCCTTATTGCCTGACCCAGTTTATCATACACAACTATTTGCACATGGCCTGATTCCGGCAGACTGTAACTTATGGTTGTGTTGGTAATAAACGGATTGGGATAATTGGTTGCCGTAAGTTCCGAACCTGCAATTCCCCCGGTTTCGAGTGAGGACGATTTCAGATCGATGGTGTGCATAACATTGGCGGTTATATCAGCCAGTTCTGTTGACGGGTCGAGTGTAAACAGATCTGTTGAGGCATCTATATCTGCCAGAACCCTGACTGTCAGCACAACAATGTTATCGTTTGCATTCAGCCTGATTCCTTCAGTATTGAACCATCCCAGTTTTACAATTCCGGCTTTGTGATCAATCCTGACAAAATCACTGGTGTAGTCTGTTCCCACAACTTCTATCAGATCATTGCGGTAGCTAAGGCCAAGTGTTATTGCACCCACTTCAGCACTGCGGTCAATCCTAACGGGGATGTTAATAATATCACCTTTGCTTACTTTCAGCACATTGTCAAAGATCAGTGTAACATCTGACTGAGATTTAAATGTGCCGGATTCAGGTACATAGCTCGAATTGATATCACCCAGTGCATTGTAATAAATGTTGATGAAATTATTCTTGCTCTGAAGCGGTAAAACTGTACTTGAATACTTATGTTGTTCAGCCCCTGTGAAATACAGGTACGAAACACCACTATGGTAGAAAGGAACATCATCAACATGCGTTGTTGCTGTGGGATAATCAAAATACAAAGGCCAGGTGGAGTATGGCAATTCCGGAACCATTCTGCCGGTAACCCTGAAGTTTGGTGAGAACTGAACTCCCGGGGTACTGTTGGGGAAACTGCCGATGAGACCTACAGTCCGGTAATTGGTCGTGAGCGCGTCAAGCGCTGTAATACCTCCGGCAAGATAGGTTTTTGAACTGTTTACGTCTGCAATTGAATGGGAGAAATATCCATACGGCGGGGTCTCGGTTTTGGGGCCTAACCATGTATAGTTATACGGAGCTTCATTCAACTGGAAGGCTGAGCCAACCATGAGTTGGATAGCCAAAGCGTCGGTTGCATTAACTCCGCCCCAATTGGTATAGGTGTATGCCTCACCAAGGTATGTTCCGGATACTGGCGGAGTTGGTGTTCCTCCTGTAAACTTATGATATGACAGTCCGCCGTCCCAGATCTTCACCAGATATTGTGCGTCGCAACCCTGAGTATTCACGGGCAAATCAAACTTGAAGTACGATAAGAGTTCTATCAGATCATTTTTAAGTCTGGGTTCAACTTTTACCGTCTGTAAAGAATCAAGTGTTGATCCCTGCCTGTAAAGTGTTGCATAGAAATAGTCGTGTGGGAAAGTTCCGTAGAAATTGGTCGGGAAGGGAGTTGGCATATAGGTCTCAAACTCATTCCAGTATTTCACCTGACCAGCTAAGGTTGGTGCGGCTTTCGTAACAACAAATGATGGAGTTGTGGTGATACAAGAGCTCAATCCCACGTAACTGCCAATAACTTGTAAGCTACCATTGGTTACTGAATTATCCCAGGCCACCGTCACGCTGTTTCCAGTTGCTGTAGCCAATCCACCGGGTACGAAAACTCCACCCGTAACAGCCCATGTATTAATCACCGAACCATATGTACAGGTTCGTGTATCCGTAACAGTATAGGTTTCTTCAGCACAAGCAAATACGGCTGACGAACCATTGATAACTGGTGCAGGGGTTTCGAAGAATTCAACAGTCAGAATAGCCTCAGCATTACAAGCCTGATTTATTACTTTATACTTAAAGGTGTAGGTGCCACACTGACTTACAGTAACACCGGTACTTGATAAGGAGTTGCTCGTAAACGTAGCTGTTCCTGAACCAGATACCAATGACCATTCATAGGTTACACTGGAATTGTCGTAAACTACCGGTGTAAAGCTGCCCGTGAGCGAGGTCAGCACGCCGCAAACCTTTGGCCCGTCGTTGCCAACAGCCAACAGTCCGGTGGGTGT
>CAZKCK010000239.1:0-3938 GCA_964550695.1 uncultured Bacteroidales bacterium
TTACAATTTGCAATTACCAATTTACAATTTGCAATGTCCTTCAAAGCCCTTCACCCTTTACCTTTCACCCTTCACCCATTGGAAGTTACAGGTATCTTCTTTCAACCAGATCGCGTAATTTCAGGAAACTGGTAAGTTTTGGATTCCAGCCATAGCGTGACCGGTAAGCTTCAAAAATCTCGAGCCCGCGATCACCCGATAATGCCGTGTTTAAAGCCTGAATGGCATGGTTGTATTCCTGCAGGTTGCCATTAAACAATTCATTGATAAACAGAAACTTTTCATTGATGCCAATCGCAGCCCTGATATCTGCCAGTGGTTTTTGCTGAAGTTTATTGGCAACACTGTTATCTGACATCGATTGCGAGATTTTATCAGCCACCGAAGGGCGTTCTTCTTTATGCCGGTCAGAGATGGTGGGGCTGCCACCCGAAAAAAGGTCGGGCATTGCGGCGGAATGAATTTTATCATCTTTGCGCGCCACAGGTTTATCAACGGGTTGAGGCTGACGTGCAGCCAATGGTTTGAAATGCTCGAAATGAGTTGGTTCCGGTGCGTGTTGAGGCTCATCCTCAACAGGGTGAATGATTGGTTCGGGCCTGAATTGAGGCTGCGCAACTGGTTTGATCTGAGTGGGTTTTACCTGAACTTCGGGTTCGGTGTACCGGACCTGTGTGACTGGCCGTGCTGCGGGTTCAATCATAATATTTTCGGTGCTTTTTAAATGCTGCGGCAGCTCGGCGGTGTTCATCCGGTTGAGTAAATGGTAGTTTTCATAAAGTTTCCGGATGTTTGAAAGTACTATATCTATTTCAATATGAGGAATCTTACCAGGGTAAGTCATGATTGTCCCGGTTTGTTCGCTAATGATTTCAACTAAACCATTGATTTCTTCAATTACCAGTTTCTTATCCATAAAGTTTAACTTTAACAACAAAGGTAAGCAGATGATTTGTAAATTTGCTCATGTAAAATTACGATAAAAGTCGTGATTTGTTATATAACTACTGCCAATGTTTCTCGAAAATCCCATAAACCCCTCCGGCCGGGCCGGCTGGATAGAAGTTATTGTAGGCTCAATGTTCTCGGGTAAAACCGAAGAACTTATCAGAAGGCTTACCCGTGCGCGCATTGCCAAACAAAAGGTTGAGATTTTTAAACCTATGATAGACACGCGTTATGACGAAAACGATGTGGTTTCGCACAATGCAAACGTCATACGATCCACACCGGTTGAAGCTGCCTCGCAGATATTGCTTTATACCAATGATGTGGAGGTTGTGGGTATTGATGAGGCCCAGTTTTTTGACAATGAGATCATTTCAGTCTGCAGCCACCTTGCAAACACAGGTGTACGCGTAGTAATTGCCGGACTGGATATGGATTATCTCGGCAAACCTTTTGGCCCGATTCCAACACTGATGGCTATGGCAGAATATGTTACAAAAGTTCATGCCATTTGCATGGGGTGTGGAAATCTTGCACAATATTCACATCGTACGGTATTGAACGATAAGCTTGTTTTGCTGGGCGAAACTGATAGTTACATCCCACTCTGCCGTAAATGTTTTAATAAAAACCATCACCCCGGGTCATGAGAAATTTGTATTTGCAGTTCATTATTGTATTTGCCTTGCTTACAGCAATTGCTTGTAAAAAACCGGTAACCCCTGCAAAGGATATGAGGCAACGGTTTGTTATTCATACCAATATGGGCGATATTACCGGACTTTTGTATGATGAAACGCCAAAACACCGCGATAATTTTATTAAACTTATCAAAACAGGTTACCTGAATGGTTCTCCGTTTCACAGGGTGATAAAATCTTTTGTGGCTCAGGGCGGGGGAAATGCGAACGGGGAAGAAGATCCCGGATATACCATACCTGCTGAGTTTAACCGCAATTGTTATCATAAACGTGGAGCCATCGGGGCCGCACGTGAAAGTGATGACATTAATCCAACCAAAGCATCCTCAGGATCACAGTTTTACATTGTCGTCGGCCGGAAAATCCTGCCTGAGGATGTTGCTTGGCACGAACACCGTCAAAAAATTATGTATCCTGAATATCAGCGCAATTCGTACATTTTACACAATGGATTGCCGCACCTTGACGGGAATTATACTATTTTTGGCGAAATTATTGAAGGCATGGATGTGGTGGATGCCATTTCGCGGGTGGAAACTGATGGTGCCGACAAACCTTTAAAAGAAATCAAGATGACCGTTGAACTAATTAATAATTAAATCATTATGAAAAAGTTGTTTTTATTTACCTTAATACTTGGATTATTTATGAATGCTGAAGCTCAGAAAAAAGAAAGCGTAACCAAATTTGTTATCCATACTGATTATGGCGACATGAAAGGCTTTCTGTACAACGAAACCCCTCAACACCGCGATAATTTTGTGAAACTTGTGAACGAAGGCTGGTACAACGGGTCACCTTTTCACCGCGTGATCAATAAATTTATGATTCAGGGTGGTCAGAATGCCGATGGCCGTCAGGATCCGGGTTACCGTATTCCGGCAGAATTCAACCCTAAATTTTTCCACAAAAAAGGAGCACTGGCTGCTGCACGTATGGGCGATCAGGTAAATCCAAAAAGAGAATCTTCAGGATCACAGTTTTACGTTGTTCAGGGTGATGTACTGAATGACCAAATGATTACAATGATGGAATCAAGAGGTACAAAACTCTCACCTGAGCAGAAAGAAGCCTATAAAAAAATTGGCGGCACCCCACATCTGGATGCACAATACACCGTGTTTGGTGAAATTACCGAAGGTTTGGATGTAGTAGATAAAATTGCGGCTGTAAAAACAGTTCCGGGCGATAAACCGGCTACTGATGTTAAGATGACTATCAAAATAGTGAAATAAGTAAATTCGCGAATGAAAGACGAAATCAGAAAATATATTTCTGAAGCCAATGCTTTTGCAGCCAATGGTGCCGATGAACTTGAAGCCTTCAGGGTTCGGTTTCTTGGTAAAAAAGGCGTTCTGAATGATTTATTTGCAGGGTTTAAAACTGTTGCGAATGAAGAAAAAAAGGAATTCGGGCAGTTGTTGAATACGTTAAAAGACGCCGTTCAGGAAAAGATTGACCAGTTTAAGGAAACGCTTGACAATCAGCAGGCAGTTGATCAGCCCAAACCCGATCTTACACTGCCGGTTGATTTTAATGAGCCGGGATCACGCCATCCGGTTTCATTGGTCAGAAATAAAATTATCTCCATTTTCTCACGAATAGGTTTCACTGTGGCCGACGGTCCCGAGATTGAAGATGACTGGCATAACTTTTCGGCGCTCAATTTCCCGCCTGACCATCCTGCCCGTGATATGCAGGATACCTTTTTTGTTGAGAAGCGCCTGGATGGCAACGACATTGCATTGCGCACCCACACTTCTTCGGTTCAGGTACGTACCATGGAAACCAAAAAGCCTCCCATCAGGATGTTGTTCCCGGGCCGTGTGTTCCGCAATGAAGCCATTTCGGCACGGGCTCACTGCATCTTTCATCAGGTCGAAGGCCTGTACATCGACCGTAACGTGTCATTCGTTGACCTGAAGCAGACCCTGCTGTATTTTGCCAAGGAGATGTTCGGCGAGAAAACGCAGATAAGGTTGCGCCCTTCCTATTTCCCGTTCACCGAACCTTCTGCTGAGATGGATATCTCCTGTAACCTCTGCGGAGGCAAGGGGTGTAACATCTGCAAACATACCGGATGGATTGAGATTCTGGGATGCGGCATGGTTGATCCGAATGTGCTGGATATGTGTGGAATTGATAGCAAGGAATATACTGGTTTTGCATTCGGAATGGGCATTGAACGCATGACCATGGGCCTTTACACCATCAAAGACCTGCGGTTGTTTTTCGAAAATGATCTGCGGTTCTTACGACAGTTTGAATCTGCATTCTGATAATATTTCA
>CAZKCK010000239.1:4038-5777 GCA_964550695.1 uncultured Bacteroidales bacterium
TGCGTAATCGAGGTAGCCTTGGCCACGGGCATCCCAGGCCAAACGGTTTGCCGAAGTTCCCAAATCATAAGGCGTGTAAGGCGATCCGCCCACATAGCGCCACTTCATGCCGATATCCCAGTTGCGTTTCAGTTTTTTGCCCAACGTAAAGTTTAAGATGTGCCGGTTGTCCCAGGCCGAGGGTACGTACGTATCAGTAAAACCTGTGAACTCGCTGTGCACATACGTGTATGATAAGATGAGGTTAAATCCTTTAAAGTCTTTAGTGCGGGCCAGGATTTCGAAGCCATATGCGCGACCTTCGGCATCCGAACGCACTTCTTCGTTTCCAAATATGCCATAATCGGCACCCTTGCTGGCCAATGCCACCGAATCGCTTACCGAAACGGGGTAATTGCGGTAATTCTTGAAAAAGCCTTCCAACGAAATACGTGAGTTGGTATTGGGGGCAAATTCCAAACCAGCTACCAAATGATCGGCTGATAAATATGAAAGATTGTTCAATTTATTTATGAGCTCACCTGCATTGTTTTTAAAACCTAACGTAGTGTAAGCTGGCAATTGGTAAAAACGACCCGTGTTAAAGTTGATGTTGAGTTTTTCGGTTAAGGCGTAGGTTGCAGAAAACCTCGGCGATACCTGATTGAATGGGTTTTGCATTTTGCTATCATAATCGGATATATCGGTACGCAGACCCAACGAAAGGGTGAGACGTTCGTCCAAATAGCTTTTGCTTAGCTGTCCGAATAAGTTTCCTTTAAATATATCCAAACCCGTGTTGTATGTTAATTCTTGGAGCTGGTTATTAATAAATAGTTTTTGGAAGGTGTTGTTTTTGTAACGGGCATATTCTGCGCCAACGCCAAAAACCAATTTATAGCCATCAAAACGGGTGTTTCGCTCGAAGCGGAATTTGTTTTCGATTTCATCCGAAACATAATCCTGCAGAAGGTTTTCGGGTTTAGACTCGTCGTTGCCGGCGTATTTGTACGATTTGTTGCGGAGCATGTTTCTGCTGAGCACCCAAGTGTCGAAGCCGGTTTTTCGGAAGTGTTTGTAAACGAGGCCTGCTGTATAATTCCATTGGTTGTTCACCGGGAGGTAGCCAAGGATGTACCGTTGATCTTCGTCGGGGTTTTCGATTCCCAAATTCAATTTAAACTGATCTAAGGCGCCCAAACTGATAAAGGTGAGCTCGTTTTTTTGATCTATTTTGTATTTGAACTTAATTTGATAATCGTTGTACGTTGGCAAAAATGGCAGTCCCAAGGCGTCGAAAAGGAACTGAAGATACGAGCGACGTACCGAAAACAACAGCGTTGAATTTTTAGACGTGGGGCCATTTAATGTAAATGCGAGGTCGGAGGCCCCTACCGCACCCTTAAACACCATTTTGTCTTTATTTCCGTCAATCTGGGTCATTTCGAGCACAGAACTGAGCGCATTGCCGCGGTTTGCTGGGAATGCTCCTGAATAGAAGTCAACCTCACGGATAAAATCCACGTTTATGATGCCCACCGGACCACCCGAAGCGCCCTGGGTAGCAAAATGGTTGAGGTTGGGTATCTCAACTCCATCAAGGTAAAAACGGTTCTCGCTCGATCCGCCGCCCCGCACAATGATATCATTGCGGTATGAAACGGAGGAGGCAACGCCTGGCAGCGCTTGAATTACTTTTGAGATATCGCGGTTTCCGCCGGGGTTTTTTTCAATTTCAGAGATGTCGAGCGATTGCATCG
>CAZKCK010000240.1:0-5772 GCA_964550695.1 uncultured Bacteroidales bacterium
TAAAGGAGAGTTTTCCTGATGCCATTTTATTGACAGCTTTGGATGGTGAAAAAGGTCTCAATATTGCCTTTGACGAAAATCCTGATGTAATCCTGCTCGACATTTTACTTCCGGGAATGGATGGTTTTGAAGTATGCAGAAGACTCAAAGCTGATGAATGGCTGGCGGAAATACCTGTTGTGTTCTTAACAGGCGAAAGACACGATCAGCAAAACCGTGTGAAGGCACTGGAAGTTGGCGGGGAAGCATTCCTTACCAAACCATTCGAAAAATCAGAACTGATAGCTCAGGTGAGGGCAATGATTAGCATAAGGGCTGCACGTCGTGCCGCACGCAACGAAAATGAACGTCTTGAAAACCTGATTGATGAGCGTACCAATGAACTTAAACTGACTGAAGACGACCTGCGTATCAGCGAAGACCGTTTCAGGGCTTTATCAGAGTACTCGCACAATGCCATTTGCATTGTTGATGAAAATGGAAAAGTTACGTGGGCAAACCCAAAATCCTCAGAAATTAGCGGATATAGTATTTCACAAATTCTGAAAACAGAATCATTTTTAAGTTTTATAGCACCTGAATCAGTATCTTTTGTAATCAATAATTTCACCAAATTCAGGGCTGGCGAAGAATATGAGCATTATTATCAGTTTTGGTTTGTACATGCAAACGGGAACAAAAGACTGTTTGAGAAATTCATGACAGATTATTGCGATAAAAATGGTAGCAAATACTTATTAATCAGCATGCTTGACGTAACTGAAAAGATGTTGGCTGAGAAATTGTTACATGAAAGTGAGGAACGTTACCGTAATATTTTCAACAATGCTGTAGAAGGGATTTATCAAACCACACCAGCTGGTCGTTATCGCACTGTTAACCTTGCATTTGCCCGAATGTTTGGATTTGACTCACCCGAAGAAATGATTTCAGGTGTAAAAAATATAGGAGAAGAATTATATGTAAATCAGGCTGATCGTAAAAAGCTGCTAACATTGGCACTGGAATCGGACGGGATGGTGAAAAACTTTGAAGTTGAGCTGTATAAACATGATAAAACTGTATTCTGGGTTTCAATCAATACCCGAATAATGCTTGATGCAGAAACAAATGAAACATATCTTGAAGGAACCTGCATGGATATCACCGATCGGATACATGCCGGACAAGCCCTCCGCCAGAGTGAGTTTTTATTGATGTCGCTCACAAATACTGCTCAGGATGCCATCCTGATGATTGATCCGCAAGGGAAAATTTCTTTCTGGAATCCTGCTGCCGAACGAATTTTTGGGCACACCCGTTCTGAGGCTATCGGACAAGACCTGCATCAACTCATTGCACCTCAACGTTATCACGAATTTCATCAAAGTGCATTTCCTCAGTTTCTAAATTCAGGACAGGGAGGAGCAGTTGGCAAAACCATTGAACTGGAGGCAATTAAAAAAGATGGAACTGAAATATCAGTTGAACTATCGCTTTCTGCAATGTCAATCAATAACACCTGGCATGCTGTAGGCATACTGAGGGATACCAGCGAAAGAAAAAAGACTGCTGCCCATCTGCGTGACAGCGAAGAACGTTACCGCAATATGTTCGAGAACAATCCACAGCCCATGCTGATTTATGATATGGAAAACCTCTCGCTGATGCAGGTAAATCAGGCTGCCATAAACCATTATGGATACTCAAAGGAAGAATTCCTTTCGATGACACTGAAAGATATCAGGCCGGCAGAAGATTTGCCCATATTATTTGATGAACTGGAGCACTTAAAACCAGTTAACAACTCACCCAAAGAATGGCGCCACCTTAAAAAAAACGGCGAGATAATTTTTGTGGAGATCGTAGCACATTCAGTTACATTTAATGACCGGGCTGCCCGGCATGTGCTGATTAATGACATCACCAAACGAAAGCTTGCTGAAGAAGAACTGATGAAAGCCAAAGACAGGGCTGAAGAGAGTGACCAATTGAAAACCGCCTTTTTAAACAATATTTCACACGAAATCCGAACACCCTTCAACGGAATACTTGGATTTTTGTCATTCCTCAAAGAAGATGACCTCTCAGCCGAAGATAGAAACGAGTATATCGGAATTATCAACAGAAGCGCTGACCGACTGATTAATACAATCAACGACATTGTGGAGATTTCGAAAATCCAGACCGGTGAAACCAAAGTGAATCTAAAAGATATTCAAATCACCAGTTTAACTGAGGATTTATGCAATCGATTCAAAATGGAGGCTTCGTATAAAGGATTGAAATTTAATTTCATATCTGCTATTTCAAACCCGAAAAGCAGGATAAAAACTGATGAAGAAAAACTAAATACCATTTTAACCAGCTTGTTAAACAATGCAATAAAGTTTACGAAAGAAGGTGCTATTGAATTTGGAATGAGCCAACATGAAAAATCTTTGGAGTTTTATGTTAAAGATACGGGAATTGGAATTCCGGAACAAAAGTATCATGCTATTTTTGAGCGGTTTACACAAGCCGATGCATCCAATACAAGAAAATTTGAAGGATCGGGATTGGGACTTTCTATTGCCAAAGCTTTCGTTGAAATGATTGGCGGCAACTTGTGGTTTGAAAGTAAAGTTGGTTCCGGCACTACTTTTTATGTACAAGTCCCATGGCTTGAAACTGATAACGATTCTGCCACCAAAATTATAACAAACCCGGAAACGCAAATTACAAAGCCACAACAATTTAAAATTTTGGTCGCAGAAGACGACGAAGATAATTTTTATTTTATTCAGGCCATTCTAAACAGATTAAATTATCAGGTACTACATGCAAATACAGGTAACGATGTGCTGACTATGTTGCAAAGGAATCCTGATATAGCGCTCATACTCATGGACATCAGAATGCCAGACATGGATGGTTACACTGCCACCCGCGAAATCAGAAAATTTAACGCAACAATACCTGTTATTGCCATCACTGCCTATGCACTGACGGGTGATCGCGAAAAAGCACTTGCAGCTGGGTGCAATGACTATCTTTCAAAACCAGTTAAAAAAGAAGAATTGCTGAATGTTTTAACAAAATACTTAAGCTAATGCAAACTCAAGTTTACAACAACTTGAGAATTAATAAATTTTAATTATTGTAAAAATTACTTGTAATTAACTTGTTTAATACCCGAAATAAACTCTTTGGGCGTTTGACCAGTGTATTTCTTAAAACAGGCGTAAAACGATGATCTTGAGTGAAATCCGACTTTTTCGGCGATAGAATCAATGGTGTGGTGATAATTATCATTTTCAACAATATGAATAACTTCCCGCACACGATACTCATTAATCAAACCGTAAAAATTTTTATCCATCACCTCATTAATTACATAAGTAACCTTACTTTGCTTTTCATTTAACGATTTACTGAGATCGGCTATGCTAAAACGCTTTTCAAGGTATGGCTTTTTTTGCTCCATGAGGTCGGTAATCCTCTGTAAAAGCTCATCAGAATCCCCATCAGAAAGTATTTTTTTTGACTCCTCCGGCATTACATATTCATAAACAGTGCTTTCAGGTACTTCATCTACAATCACTTGTAATGATCCAACCTGTGACACCTCAGTGAACATATGATCCTGCTTCATGCCAAAATACCCTGTGAAGCCACCGCTTAGCACCATAAAAACATTGAATACAATGGCAGCGGTAATACTTGCCGACTCAACAAAAAGCAACCAAAATGCATTGGCTGCTATAAAAACAAACACACTTACCGAAATAACATATAACCATTTAAACTGAATATAAGCAAGATACGAAGGTTGATGTATGACGGCTGACTTTTGGTTCTGTAACAATTTAAAAATTTTTACAAAAGCCGGAACAAGCATTAAAAGCACAAGGCCCAGGCCTAACCACAGCAGAATAGGCAGCGTATCGGCAGCACCTATATCTGCACTAAAAAGGGTATTGTCATCAGCCAGAAACCGTTCCAGTTTATGCACCGGAATAGCATTAACACTTATCAGATTGGCAGCCAGTACCACAAAGCCTGGTATAAATAATACAAGTTTTGAAGACGACTTCATGCGCTTTCTTTCATGGATTAACGAAAACACATAAAGATAAAACACCGGAAGAATTGTAAGTAACAGTGGAACAAAAACAGGATAAACCCTGATTATAAATCCGTTAATTCCAAATTGAAACAAAAAATTCAAGATTAAAAACAAGGTCATGATTGCGAGCATCATTCCAAGAAATCTTCGGGAAGGATTCGACCGCTGAAGTGTGATCAACTGTATTGAATAAAACAGCAATTGATAAACTGGAAGGGCATAAAGCAGGATGCTGATATTGGTTGGTGATAGCATAAATGATAGTATTAACAAAATGCAGGCAGATGGTAACAGAGGCTTCTACTTCCCGGTTCTTTTAACAAAAACTGGGTAAAGCATCGCATCCTTTATAACCAATACCAACGCAAATATATAAAAACTATCCATCAGTAAATCAAATATAAATTTTTGAAAATCATTATTGTAATAACCGGTAAGTTGCACTAAAAATATTGATTGAACAATGTAAAAAGCTCCAACGTTCACAGCCAGCGGTTTTAATGCCAGTTTATAATCAAGCGCAAGCAAAAGGAATAGCTGCCATGAAAGCAATATCACAAAGGGTTGTAAAATACTTCCAAAAGGCTGGGGATAATTCCCTTTACGCCCTTCAACACGCGTAAAAACCCTGAACTGGTATACATTGTTTTCCTTTTCAATCTCAATGTGTGTGTCATTTTTTATAAAACTTAATACTCCATTGGTACCGGCCAGCAATACTTTTGCATAACCAACTTCAAGCACATTCTTCCATACCGCAAATACAAGTGCTGAAATAGCAATCAGGGCAATAATCTTAATTTTTGTTGAATGTAAAATAGCCATATACTAAAAAAATGATTTTTAAATGTTGCTTTCCCGCATTCCGGTTACCCTGTATCGCCACAACCAGATCAGAAAAACAAGAAACCCGAAGAGTATATTCCAAAGGTAATCATGTATACTGTGAAACAACTCAGGAAAGTGGCTGCCTGCAAAACCCAGCGTAAAAAATCGCATACTGTTTACTACAAACACAGCCATCATAAATATTACAAGGGTCAATAACCGCTGTTTCCAGTTTACCGGTGACAACAAACTAAGAAAAAAAACGAATATGTAAAAATTATAGGCAGTACATTCCATGATGACCTGCATGGGATAGCCGCTTATGGTAAGATTTGGAAAAACAGGACTTGTAACAGGAATAAACAAAATTTTCCCGAAAACAATAACTGAACTGATGGTAAACTGCACAAAGAATTGTTGAACCTGATCTCTGAATGCCGGCAAATGTATAATGGCATTCACAATTATCCAGAGCAACACTGCTATCAACAGGGGGATAAACTGTCGCTTAAAAAGTGCAAAAGCTTCTTTTTTAGCTTGTTCCGTCTTTTGTTTTTCCTTCTTTTCTTGCTTAATATAAGTTTTCGACATTGATTAACCAATTGAATCAAAATTAAATATCATCAGATTTTACTGCTTTCTTTGCTAAAAGTCCGTTTACAACAAGGTTCAAAATTAAAAAAATATCCGGTGATACCAAATTTCTGCGGAGATGTTTTGTAAAGAAAAAGCCCCTTCATAAATTGAAGAGGCTCTTGTTTTAAATTGGTAAATGAGTTAGGCTTATCTCATTCTGATAAAACGGAACCCTATAAATGTAACCATCAGGAATATACCGAAGTACAGTGCCCAGTTGG
>CAZKCK010000241.1:0-5762 GCA_964550695.1 uncultured Bacteroidales bacterium
CAGATCCTGAATGTTCAGACCGTCAATGGCCTGCGTAATTTGTTCCAGCGGATTGATCTGTGATTCCTGAATATAATACACATTGTTCCTTTGCTGGTAGCGCTTCTGAACCTGGTTCAGATTGCTGTTGTAGGGTCCGGCGCCAACAATTGTATATTCAGTAACCGGAGATTGGGCAAAACCACTGTTTACCAGAAACAGCAAGAGTGTGATGATGAGTAGAAAATTTTTCATGGTGAGTGTGTTATAGGTGTATTGTTTAAAAGGTAGCTAAGTTATTGAAAGATAATGCTTGTTTCATTTGGCGTGATTATTGATTTTGAGATCCGAATTTTTATTCAAGACGAATCCCATTTTAGCAACAATTTTAAAACAATTAGATATATCATTGAATTTAACTATTTTACAAAAATGCAAAAATTGAACAAAAATTCAGGCAGTAAATATACATCGCAATAATTGGAAAAGCAAGAAAAACAACAATTTTCAACAAAAAAATTAACAATTTGCTAACATAAGATCTACACAATTTATAATTAATTTATAATCAATTACTTAAATTGATAATATTTTTAAAATCGGAACACTAGCATGTTTTTTTTCGGATGGTACATTATTTTTTTATTAAGTTTGCATCTTGTGGGTGAGCATTATTGCAATAAAACTCATTTTGTTTAACGTAATTAATTGAAATCCAAAGATATCCATGGCTGCAAAAAACAAAAATGTAAAACCATCCGGAACCGCTGAAACGGGTATCCGCTTCAATATATTTTTCATTTTCTTGTTCGTAATCCTGCCGCTTGTTTATTTCCAGACTGCACAGGATTCAACCCTGATGCCACGGTTACTGGTTCTGGCGTTGTTTCTTGCAGGTTTTACCCTGTACCTTTACATATCTGATCGCAAAACCACTCCGGACAAAACTTTTCTAAAAGACCCGGTGCTGATGCTTGGAGGAGGTTATCTTTTATGGTCTGCCATTTCACTGGCATTTTCATTTAATCCCGCTGAGGGGTCGTTTGATATTGTAAAAACCGGACTGACATTGCTGTTGGTTGTGTATGCTGCCCGATTGTTTGCGGCGACTCCGGGCTGGTACACTAAATTATCCGAAATAATTATTGTTTCGTCATTCATTGCGCTAATCATAGGGTTTTATCAGTATATAAGCCTTGTTGCCGGCAATTCAAGCGGTAAGCTTCCCGATGGAAGGGAAATTATTTATGCAGTAAAAGGCCTCATGGGGCATAAGAATGAATTTGCCAGTTCATTGATGCTGATGCTGCCGTTTGCCATATACACAGTTTTCACCCGTAAGGGAATCTGGCAGCTATTGGCGGCTATTTCTTCGGTGTTCATTACGCTTTTGCTGATTCTTTTGGCCACACGGGCAGTTTGGGTATGTTTGTTCATCGGTGGCTTTTGTATTGGGATGATTATGCTGTTCAATCAGAAAGGACTGGAGTTACAAAAGCATACCGTTAAAAAAATACTACTGGCAGGCTCTATCATCATTGTTTTACTAAGTGCAGGAATCATAGAAGGTGGCAGATTTACACACAATTCGTTGCTCGAAAAAATGGGTTCAGTAGTTCGCCCATCACAAGACAACAATCATTTCAGACTGGATATTTGGAAAATTACTACAGAATTGGCCATTAACCACCCAGTAACTGGTGTTGGACCGGGTAACTGGCAGATTGCAATACCAGCCTATTATGATAAAATTAATTTACGAGGTAAAGATGTAAACTGGATTTCCCCACACAATGATTTCCTGTGGATTTTATCTGAAAAAGGGATCGTCGGGCTGTTGCTGTATCTTGGAATGATTGCAATGACCGTTTTGTATTTTTTCAGGACACTCAGAAGCAAGGCGGCCCTGAATGAAAAACGGATAGCCCTTGCACTTTTTGCAGGATTTACATCCTATCTTGTAGTGGCCTGTTTTGATTTCCCTTATCAGCGGATTGACCATCAGGTGATGTTCGCCATCCTGATTGCCGGACTTATAGGGCTCAACCATTCAATCCCGGCGGCAAAACCTGCGATGGCAAACCGGCACCTGTTCTTCATACCTGTTGTTATTTTTCTGATATTCAGCGTAGTATATGGTAATCAGGCATTGAACCTCGAAACCCGCATCAAAAAAGCCATTGCATTGAGCAATGCAGGAAACCAGAATGAGGCGCTTTCCGCAATCAAAGAAGCCCATACACCTCTGAGAAGTCTGGATGCCAAAGGGACGCCCGCTGCTTATTATGCGGGAATGATTTATGCAGCCATGAACAATCAGCCTGAAGCCATCACCTCCTATGAGGCTGCGCTTGCTGAGCATCCTAACCATATTGCAGCGCTGAACAATCTGGGCAAAAGCTATTATGCTGAAAAAAATTATGCGCTGGCCGAACAGTATTACCTGAAGGCCCTTAAAATTGTGCCCGGATACAAGGAAGCCAGGGTCAATTTATCCACACTTTATTATGTGAAGGGCGATTATAAACAATCCTATGAAATGCTGAAGGGCATCAAAGGCGGAAAACGGATTCCTGAAATCAGACGGAATCGGGAAGCCCTGGAAAAACTTCTGAATATTCCGGCCGATTCAGCGAAGATCAAAAAGCACAAGGATAAAATGCACAAAAAAAACAAAAGGAAAAACAAGGGTGTATAGCAATCCTGATACCGGAAGCATACATGCTTCAAATGAAATGCGATTGTTGCTGCATTGTTGCAGGTATGGCCTTGAAAAAAATGATAGCGTCCTGAAAAGCTATATTTCCGGAACGCAGATCGACTGGCCGGGTTTTATCCTTCATACCGCACAGCAACGCATGTTCCCGCTGGTAAATTCTGCCTTTAAAAATTGTGCCGGTGTTGTTCCGATTCAGGTGCAGAAAGAAGTTGCCGGTTATGCTGCAAAAAACCTGAAAAGGATGATGAGTCTGGCCGGTGAACTTGGTGAAATCCATCAGCTTTTTGAAACAAATACTATCGGATTCATTAGTCTGAAAGGCCCTTTGATGGTGCTTCAATTGTATGGGGATTACGCGTGGCGGCAAACCCGCGACATTGATTTACTGGTTGAAGAAACAACCATTGATCAGGCTGTTTCAGTATTGACCGGGGCCGGATATATTTTACTGGATGAATATTTCACCCATCATCCCGAAAAACGGGGATTGTACATGAAAAGAGAAAACCATGTACGGTTCCGGCATCCGTTTAAAACGATTTTGATTGAATTGCATTGGGCCGTGTCAAAATATTTTACAACCATCAGCACAGCAGAATTATTTCATCATAAAATAGGCTTTGCAGTTAACGATAAGAATTATAACACACTCTCAATCAACGACTATTTTATTGTTCTTGCCACACATGGAATTTATCACCGGTATGAATTGCTGTTTTGGCTCTATGATATTGCACATATATTGTCGATACCCGGAATAAAACCAAACGAAATACTTGCCCACGCAGCAAAATTCAATTGTATAACCTCTGTTAAAGTAAGCATGGAACTTGCATATTCACTGATGAATATTCCTCGTCATGAAGACAACTTACAATTACAAAAATTAACCGATAAAGAACAATTTATTTATAATCAGTGTATTGACACCATACTTGGAACAAATTCGCACAACCCTACTAACAAGACACATGGTTTTTTTAACACCATCGTCCAACGGTTTTTACATCAAAAATTCCTGATGCTGATGACCGACGACCGGCAAAGTAAAAAAAGGGTGTTACTGAATACATTGATTAAACCGTATGTATGGCATAAAGACAGCAAACTCCCCAAAAACAATTTCATTTATTTATTTCTTACACAACTTAAATGGGTTCAATTGGTTATTTCAGATAAACTAACCAAAGGCGGAAAAATCCGTAACATAAAACAATTGCAGAAATAGGAAAATCATACAATAACACTTTTACCGAAAGTTTAGCAGCAGATTTGTTAATCTAACAAGGTATCCGGTAGGTTCACCCAATTGGTATTTATCCTGAATAATTCATTGGCAAAGCTTTTGAATTAGTTTATTCTATTGTAAATGAGATTCCTCCTTCGTTGCACTCCGTCGGAATGACCTGACGGTTATATTGAAAGGAGGGGAAACGTGCGGGCGGCGAAGCCGCCCGCACGTTTCCTCACCTCAAACCCCAGAGCCTAATAATCAGGTCATTCCGACCGAAGGGAGAAATCCCTTTCTTTTTAACAAAACAACAATCATATCAATCTATCCATTGCAATTCGTATAAAAAGTATAAGGTTTTTGCAGTGCAAAACATTGGTGATTATGCTTTTGAAAGCTTAAAAACTTCTTTGTAAGCCTGATGCCATTCATTGAAGAATGAATTAAAACAGGGATCCACCTTCAATTCATCCATTTTTGCAGAGGTTTCCCAGGGTTTATACTGGCCTGTAAAGTGCAGGATTTTAATCTCGCTTCCGGCAATCTTATCATTTTGAATGAGTTCCGGTGATTGAGAGAGAATGAGATTGTAACCCGGCGGAAGAAAAGTGACCATTCCGTCAAAAAACAAGTTCAAAACCACCTGATCAGTATTATGGGTTCTGATTTTACTAAAAACATCCAGGCTGATTAAATCTTTTAAACTTTGGTAAGTGCTGGTATTCAGGAATTTTTTACCAACAACCATAAAACCGGCATTAAATGTTTGCGCAAGTATTTGCGAAGGTTCTGCCGTTACGGTCATGGGTAACCTTTTAAAAGAAATCCTGTCGCGTATCCTGTCAGTTTTATCGTAAGGGTTATCAGAACAGGCCAACAAATCCTGATGTAAATCAACAACTTCTGATAGATCTCCGGTAATGAGCATGTCGCTGTCGAAAAACAACATTTTTTGGTAACCTTCCAGATTGAAGGCTTCTATTGAGTAGAAGCGCCGGCGTTTCGGGACCAATTTTGGCAAATCTCTGCACAGATGGCCGATTTGTAACAGCAGTTCATCGCCCGGTTTTTGAAAGATGACGTTTGGAAAGATTTCGAAAAGTTGTTTTTGTGCAGGTTCAAGTGGTTCGCAAATGATAACAATATCGCCTTTAAACCAGCTATTATGCCTTAAAAATGAGTGAATTAAAACCAGAGTACCCGGTACAAATTCAGCACTTGTTACTGTAGCAATGACCTGTTTTTCTAGATTTCCCACTGTGATGTTGATTATTTCCAGCCAAAATCGCGACCGGTCAATTTGTACAATTCCTGATTAAAAGGTTCGAAATATTCCTGTAAATGCTTACGGGTTTCAGTCTTCATGGGCGCATAATCTGAAGGTTGATGGTCATTTGGCAGGATGATGCTAAACGGTTGTAAACCAATAAATTCAAAAATCTGCTGAAAAATTTCAGTCGGATTTTTAAAATAATCTTCGCTTTTAATAATCAAAATTTGTTCGCGGCTAAAATGCTGATACCACGTCTGAAGCTGTTCTGCATAACGGCTTCGGGCCAGAAACGAAAAGCGGCGGTACATTAAATCCGAATGGGTTTCATCATCAAAGTACGCATCTCTCCGGTGATTCAGTATTTCTGGTTCAAGGTGCACAGCATGTTCAAAGGAGATTGAAATCCTGTCTTTTCTTTTCATATGCTGGTATTGCGAATAAGTCCGACTCACCGGATTCCTCAGAAGCAGAATCAGTTTTATAGCCGGAAAATGTTGCTGAATTCTGGATGCTGCCAACGGATGGAAAAAGTAAAATGGAGAAGCTTCTCCGGTACAAAA
>CAZKCK010000242.1:0-5746 GCA_964550695.1 uncultured Bacteroidales bacterium
GACAGTTTCGTCAAAGACCGAGACCGGACTTACCTGCAATACGGCTTACACAAGATATGTGTGGGCTTATAATGCATGTGGAAATTCAACAGCTCTGACGCTGACGCAAACGACCTCTTCAAATCCACCGGCAACCCCTGCAGCAGGAACACACGTGCCATCGGCAACTGAGATTGTATGGAACTGGAATACTGTTTCAGGTGCCACAGGTTATAAATGGAGTGCCACCAATGATTATGCTTCGGCCACTGATATACTGACAGTTACGTCAAAGACCGAAACCGGGCTTGTCTGCAACACGGCTTATACAAGATATGCGTGGGCATACAGTGCGTGCGGAAACTCAACGGCTCTGACACTGACCCAAACAACCTCTTTAAATCCACCTGCAACCCCACCTGCCGGAACCCATGTGCCGTCAGCAACTCAGGTTGTCTGGAACTGGAATGTAGTTTCAGGAGCCACTGGTTATAAATGGAATACCACCAATGATTATAGTTCGGCTATAGATATGACCACAACCACAACCAAAACCGAAACATCCCTAATCTGTAATACGGCATACACAAGATATGCTTGGGCTTATAGTGCCTGTGGCAATTCTACTCCTGTTACACTCATCCAAACCACTTCAGCATGTGCATTTGCTTGCGGCAATACACTCACCATCAATCATGTAACCGGATCAGTCGCACCTGTTACAAAAACCGTAGCTTATGGTACGGTTACGGGCATACTCGGGGAACCAACTAAATGTTGGATAACCAGTAACCTTGGTGCAGATCACCAGGCAACATACGTTAGCGATGTATCCGAAGAATCTGCAGGCTGGTACTGGCAATTTAACAGAAAACAAGGGTTTAAACATGATGGTACAACGCGTACACCCAACACAACTTGGATAACTTGGATAGAAGAACCTTCTAATTGGATTGCAGCCAATGACCCCTGCTCTTTAGAGTTAGGTTCCGGATGGCGCATTCCAACTTATCAAGAATGGTTCAATGTTGACGCTAATGGGGGCTGGACAAACTGGAGCGGTTCGTGGAACTCTGATTTAAAAATACATGCTGCCGGAGCCATTCATAATGAATTTGCAAACCTTATCGGTCGCGGGCAGGAAGCTTTGTTATGGTCAAGCACACAAAGCAATGTTTCCGACGGTTTATTCCTTTATTCCTATTTTATTTACTGCAACTTAACGTACCATTCTAAATCGTATGGCATCGCGGTCCGTTGTTTAAAAGATGCCGGTAGCTCATCCACAATCCCTACTGTTACCACTTCAACTATTACAAACACAGGTCAAACCAACGCCACCAGCGGTGGAAACGTAACTTCAGACGGTGGCGGATCTGTTACCGCTCGGGGAGTTTGTTGGAGTACTACTGCAAATCCTACTATAACTGAGAGTCATACCGCGGATGGAAGCGGAACAGGTGCATTTGTAAGCCAACTTAGTGGTCTTACACCAAATACACCCTACTATGTCAGAGCTTATGCCACAAACAGCTCAGGTACGGCTTATGGCAACGAAGTAACTTTTAGCACCAATGTAGCACTTGCAATTGGACAGAGTTACCAGGGAGGAATAATCTTTTACATCGACGGCACTGGCCAGCACGGACTCATATCATCCACAACCGACCAAACTACAGTATATGTACCATGGGGTTGCACAAATACCTCAATCGGAACATCCACAGCCTTTGGAACAGGGCAAGCCAATACGAATTTAATTCTGGCCGGATGCTCCGAAGTAGGAATAGCAGCCCGTGTGTGTGACGAGCTTGTGCTGAACGGATACAACGATTGGTACTTACCTTCATTGGGCGAATTGCAACAAATGTATCAGCAAAGAGTTGCTATCGGTGGTTTTGGAAGTGGAATGTACTGGAGTTCATCTCAGTTAAATTCTCAACGTGCCTATTTTCATATCTTTGTTTTAAATATGACCACCGATGGTTATAAACATGATGGATCTTTAGTGCGCGCAATTCGTTCTTTTTAATTAACTTTGTAACAAAAATATTATGTATTTACAAAAATTGACAATTCAAAAACTGGCAATCGTTATTTTGATTGCCTTAACTGCTGATTTTCAATTTTCCGGGGTTTATGCCCAGAATACAATTTCAGCCGGGACAAACGTCAAAATCAGTTCAGGAACCGTTGTAACATCTGTACAAGATTTGACAGTTCAAAACGGAGGCGGATTACAGGTGGAAGGATCGTTGATTCTGAAAAAGAATTTCAGCACCCAAAACCCATCTGATGACCTTGGAACAGGTACGGTGATGTTTTCAGGAACCACGGCCCAGAGCATGTCAGGTCAGAATACCATGGGTACCCTGGCTCTGAATAACGCAGCAGGGCTCGATCTGGCCGGAAATACCACCGTGAGCGCCGGACTCGGCCTTCAGAACGGACACATCAATCTTGGAGCAAACAATCTGACAATGGGAGATGCTGCCACAGTAACCGGCACCCCTTCAGCCACAGCCATGGTGGTGGCCACCGGAACAGGCGAGATGCGCAAAAGCTATGCATCCGCAGGAAGTTTTACATATCCGGTGGGTGACAATACAGGTTCGGCAGAATACACACCGGTTGCTCTCACATTTAACAGCGGCACTTTTGCTGCCGGAAACTATGCGGGTGTTAACCTCACAAATGAAGCTTATGCCGGTTCATCAGGCAATTACCTGAACCGATCATGGGATGTAAGCCTGAATGCAATCACAGAACCAGAATATGATGCAGTATTCCAGTATGTGCCTGCCGATGTGGTGGGTAATGAAAGCAGTATTACCTGCGTTCAGGTTGAGCCCGCACCTGCTGCCTATTTCGATCCGGCCAATACCATGCAGCATCAGTTGACCGCCATCGGCCTTACAACCTTCGGTACATTCACCGGTGCTCAGGCTATGGTTGATAAATTGCTTACCCTGAACATTTTTCTGGAAGGATTGTATGCAGGCGGAGGAACGATGAACAAGGCAAAGAATGAGTCAGGTGATCAGTTTGCAGGCACAACTGCCGACAAAATCGGGGTTGAACTGCATGATGGTTCAGATTATGCCACCATTGCGTATGCAGATAACAATGTTGATCTGACCACCGCAGGAACAGCCTCCTTAAGCGTTCCCACGGTACACAGCGGCTCCTATTACATTACCATCAACCACCGCAACAGCGTAGCCATCACCACAGCAGCAGCAGTATCCTTTGCCGGAAGTTCAATCAGTTACAGTTTCAATATGCCATCAAAAGCCTATGGCGACAATATGAAACTGATGCCGGATGGTGAATATGCCCTTTATGGAGGCGATACCAATCAGGATGGAGCTGTTGACGGGCTGGATATGATTGACGTTGAAAACCAGGCAGCCAATTTTGGTGCAGGTTACATTTCCGAAGACATCAACGGGGATGGAAGCGTGGATGCCCTCGATATGATTATACTTGATAACAATGCGGCTGCATTTGTAGCGGTGATTTTACCATAAATATCCTTGCAATTTGCCTGTTGAAAGATTTAAATCACAATTTAACAGTCAATTAAGCATCTAACCAAAATTTTCTTCATATTCTTAGTAAATCCTGTCTGGTGCAATAGCATGGCAGGATTTTTTTTGTTTTACAGGCTGTTGAATTTGAATGAATGCTTTATAGGTAATTCTTGCATTGTCACGCAAAAATGACCTAATTGGGCTATTGATTCCGGTTTTGTACTGTCGTATTTTTGGCATACTAAAGTATATTATTCACAAACTTATTCCAAACCATGCTATTTCACAGAGATTTAGTTAACCAAATACTTGATTTATAATCCGGTACATTTTGAATATGTTAGAATTTTATAGCCCTCTTTAATGTAAGGATTCGTTACCAAAAGCCGAAATTTCAAAATTCAATATAAAGTGCTCATTAAAAATTCTTAAAAATGAAAAGTAAATTCTACAATGATTACAAGATGCTGGCTAAATTAGTTTTTGCCGGAAGCTTTCTGGTGCTTTTTTGGGGACTGAAACCCTTAACTGCTCAGGTCAATTTTACACAAACCCTGAATGCCGATTTTAACAAAGGTGCATTAAACAATGTTTTAGTTGGTAGCGATAACGTATCGCTTCAGTATGCGGCAAGCGATGTTGGCACTTGGCTAACCACTACGGTTTTGCCACAAACCCTCTGCGGCCATAAAACTATAACCTGGAACAATACCTATGCTTTTTTGGTAGGTGGGTTCAACAATACTACCTATTCAAATGCTGTGTATGTGGCCACCATACAATCAGGAGGTGTGTCAGGCTGGACAACACTAAACTCTCTTCCGGTTGCACTGAGGGATCCGGCAGTAGTTGTAGGAACAAATACGATTTATGTATTGGGTGGACGTGATGCATCAAGCATTTACAATGCGGTATATTATGCTGCCATCAATACCAATGGAACAATTGGTGCCTGGCAGACATCAACTGTAACATTACCTGTTGCATTGTGGGGCCATCAGGCAGTTTATCTGAACGGATATATCTATGTAACCGGAGGCACAAGTTCAGCAACTGAAACCACAGCCCTGAACACAGTTTATTTCACAAAAGTAAAGGCTGATAACACCATCACTTCATTTACTGCCGGTACAGCACTGACTGCCGCACGCAACAGGCATTCAATGGTAACTTATAACAGTAAGTTATATGTACTGGGTGGGTATGACAATGCAGGAACCAAATCAAATACGGTGTATATAGCAACACCCGGACTTGATGGCTCAACGGGAGCCTGGACATCAGGAACAAACCTTCCGGTTGCCATCAGCAATCATTCATCAGTGGTTACCAATGGCCTAATTACTGTGATGGCGGGTGCAGTAGCTGCAACACTGAGCAATACAGTTTATTATGCGAATGCTGATGCAGGTGCGCTATCGTGGATTACTTCTGCCAATGTAATGTATGACTTAACAAAAGATGGATCTGCAATCAACGGGAATGGAATAGTTATTTACACCGGAGGAACCAATCTTTCTGGGACGCCTATCATCAATTGCCGATATTCCAACCTGACCTTGACAGCTAATTTTGTAAACCATGGTGTTTTTGTATCCAATCCATTTTATGAACTTGGCGCTGAAAGAATTATCACAAGTCTTTCGTTTACTTCAACATACAATGCTGCGTTTGCCAACTTTCAGATTTCGTACCGCACTGCAATGGCTGATGGGTTATGGAGCAACTGGTCAGCTTTAACATCCACTTCACCTATTGCCATTGGCCTTACCAAACAGTATCTTCAGTATATGGTCATATTAACAGGTTCAACTACTTATAATTCAACTCTTAATGATGCAACCCTCACCACTCCCGGAACCCAGCTCAACGGCAATCTGAATGCAATTACAACTTTTACGAAGGCTGCAAGCCCCTATTGGGCCACCACTGATATTTCGTTTACCAGCGGTACGCATACCTTTGAAGCCGGTGCAACAATTCTGTTTTTACCAGAAACCGGATTATCAGTAGGGCAGGCAAATGTGGTTTGCAACGGAACTGCTGTTGACTCGGTAAAATTTCTCGGTTTTACAAATGATATCGGGAGATGGGATGGTATTTATTTTGCGCCGGAAAGCGATGCCGGTGTTTCATCTCAATTCAATTATACCGTTATTGCAAACGCAGGTTTCGGCACCAATGATGCCAACCTTTTCTGCAACCAGACCAATGAGCCGCTGCTTTCACGCTGC
>CAZKCK010000243.1:0-5706 GCA_964550695.1 uncultured Bacteroidales bacterium
CATTTGCTGCAATTGCTGCATCTACTGCATTACCACCTTTTTGCAGGATTTCAATTGCAGCCTGAGAAGCAGGTCCCGAACTACTGATGACCAATCCGCTTTTTCCTTTGCTGATGTCAAATGGATAATCGCTGCTTATATATCCGGTGTTTATCTGTTGGGCTGATAAACATTGTATGAATAAGAATAAGATACTAACAAGAATCAATTTCTGCATAATCTGACTTAAATTGCTTCGGATAATGATTTGTTTATCAATGTTATAGTCATTTCAATTTCCTGATGAGTGATTGTCAATGGAGGAGCAATCCGGAATGCTTTCTCGTGAAACAGAAACATATCCACAATCAGATGATTTTTTTTGAAGGCCTTCATTAACTTACTTATTTCAACATTATCGGTTAATTCAACTCCGATCATCAGACCAGCTTGTCTGATATTCTTAACCAAAGAATTGTTGATCAGTGCTTTAACATAAAGTTTTCCTTTCTCATCCACTCCCTGAATGAGATTTTCATCCTGCATTACTTCTATCGAAGCCAGTGCAGCTGCGCAACAAACCGGATGCCCACCAAATGTTGTAATATGGCCAAGTTCAGGATTAAATGTCAGTTTTGACATATTCTCACGTGAACTGATAAAAGCCCCAATGGGCAATCCGCCTCCCAGAGCTTTTGCAAGACAAAGGATATCCGGAACCACATCAAAGTGTTCAAATGCAAACATCTTTCCTGTTCGGCCCATTCCGACCTGTATTTCATCAAAAATAAGAATGGCACCTGTTTCATCACAACGGTTCCGTAAGTTCTTCAGAAATCCGTTTTCAGGTAGAATGATACCTGCTTCCGCCTGTATTGGCTCAATTAAAACACAAGCTGTCATTTCTGTAATCTGCTCAAGATCAATATTTTCATTAAAGCGTAACATTCTCGTATCAGGCAATAGGGGTCTGAAAGCGTTTTTCAGGGTTTCATTCCCCAGCAAGCTTAATGCACCGGCAGTACCACCATGATATGCATTTACAAAACTGATCATTTCGGTTCGACTTGTAATGCGTTTTGCGAGTTTTAAAGCACCTTCTATCGCTTCGCTACCTGAGTTGACCAGATAAACAGAATCGAGTGAAGAGGGGAGTAGGTTTGTAAGTGCCTCAGCCAGTTTTACTTGTGGCGACTGGATAAATTTCCCATAAACCATTGTATGCATATACAATTCGAGCTGTTTATGAATGGCGGTAACAACCTTTGGATGTAAGTGCCCAACATTACTTACCGAAACTCCGGAAACAAGATCAATTAATTTATTTCCTTCAGAATCAATCAGATAAATTCCTTCTGAACTGATAATTTCTATTGGATCATCTACAACTGAGGGTAAACCAAGATGTTGTTGAAAAAGTTGGCGATTTGTAAGCATTAGTATAGAAATGTTATTTAACTGATTCTAAAATATATATAGGTCCGAATTATCGGGTTTGTACTGTTCTAACCGGGCGTTTTTATCTCCATCATCAGGCTTTTCTGTTTAGACTGGCTGCTCTTAGTCAGCCAGTATTACTCCCTGATGCACAAAGATTTAAGTTAATCGCATCAGCTTCGGGATCAATGGAATCCTGTTTACTGATTAATATTGTTTTCATTTTTAACCTAATCCGTTCAGGGTGCAAAAATAGCGATATTTCATGATTGCTAAAGTATTGATTATAAATAGTTTTAAATCTATTTCCTACAAATTCAGGAGTATTCATCAAAGTCATATCTTTGCATACGGAATTTGAATCTTTATTCCTTGTTCCAATCTATTAGTACCATGAAAAATAAAGTTGTCATAATTACAGGTGCATCGTCAGGTATTGGACGTTCCCTGGCTTTAGAAGCAGCAAGATCAGGAGCCAGATTGGTACTTGCGGCCAGGAATATGTCCAATTTAAATGAGGTTGTTGAAGAAATCAGGTTGTTTAACGAGAACGTAATTGCTTGTCAGACTGATGTTAGCAAAGAATCTGATTGTCAAAGACTCATTGAAAAGGCTGTTTCTACATTTGGAAAAATTGATATACTGATCAATAATGCCGGTATTTCGATGCGGGCAATTTTTGCTGATGCTGATCTCAGTGTGATCCATCGATTAATGGATGTAAACTTCTGGGGTACTGTATATTGCACTAAATTTGCATTGCCATATTTATTAAAATCCAAAGGAAGTGTTGTAGGTGTTTCATCCACAGCCGGTTTTATGGGTTTACCGGGAAGAACGGGTTATTCGGCCTCGAAATTTGCCATGCAGGGATTTCTTGAGTCGCTCAGAATTGAAAATATCAGGAATGGATTACATGTATTAATTGCTAGTCCGGGTTTTACTGCTTCCAATATCCGTAATTCAGCGCTGAACGGAAAAGGTGAGCAGCAAGGCGAATCTCCGCGGGATGAGAATTCGATGATGACATCCGAAAGAGTTGCTAAACTGATTATCAGAGCGATAAAGATCCGACGCAGAAATCTCGTGATTACTTTTGAAGGAAAATTTTTGCGTCAGATTAAATGGGTTGTGCCCGGACTTATCGATAAAATGATTTACAGATCCATGTCGCGCGAACCTGATTCACCTTTCCATTAATCGATATACTGTTGAGTATCTGATTTTTTTGAATTCTTTTTTGTAAAGATCGAATAATACATCCCTCCGCGAAGATTATATGATTTGAACTGTGCATCAATCATTTGCGGATTCTCAAAATATCCTGCCATTCCTAAATAAACAGAGGCGTCGGCAAAGAATGAAATTTCTCTGCTCAGATCAAAACTGAAACCTAATCCCAGAAGTGCTCCGACATCATAAGTATTCACTACCTGATAGGTTCTACCGGTAAAATAATTGCGGTAATATCCTGGTTCATAACCAAAATCAGCAAATGGTAATCCTTCAACAGGGTCGATGTACATTTCTTCAAATCCCTCCTGATATGCCTCTAGTAAAAGTGAATAATATATGCCCGCTTTTAGGATCAAATCAAATTTATCATATGAATTCTTGTATGTCATATACAGAGGAATTGTCAGGTAAAATGACTGATATTCAACCTTTGAGGCATAATAACAACTCCAGCATACATAATAGGAAGTGTCGATAGCTTGGAGACCGTAATTATATGATTCAAGTTCAAAACCACGTCTTTCAAAATTAAACTCAGTACTCAGGGCAAAGGATTGACCAAGGAAATAATTAATGAATAAGCCAGACTGAAATCCATTTTTTCCGGTGAATGCATAATTTGAACTTCCACCTGAAACATTTCCATTTGATAATCCACCGCTTAGTCCAAATTGCCAATGCCTGCCTTTGTTTTCCTGCCCCGAAAGTTGAAAGGAAGTTAATAGTAACGCTATGAAAATCAGTTTTTTCAAATCAGAATCCCAAATTTTATCTTAATCTTTAATGTTTTATAAAGAAACAAAGTTAGGTAAAACGCTTTCATTTTTTAGCTTATAAAATCAAATCAGGGATTAATTGCAGCAATAAATGATATGAGGTGTTTTATTTTCGAATTTTGCATAAAAAAAGTGGCAAGATATTTTCTAAAACTGGCGTATGATGGAAGTAATTTCCATGGCTGGCAAAGTCAGGCAAATGCTGTTAGTGTCCAATCAGAACTTGAAAAATGCCTTTCCCTCAAATTGAATCAGCCAATCAGATTAACAGGTTGTGGCCGAACGGATACCGGAGTTCATGCGAGAATCTATTTTGCGCATTTTGATATCTCAGAGAAAACCGAACTAATCTCAAATACATCTTTTCTACAAACCCTGAACCATTTCTTACCGGAAGGAATTGTTGTTTATGAAATTTTCGAGGTTCAAAGTGAAGCAAATGCGCGTTTTGATGCCATATCACGAACATATCATTATTATATCAGCAGAGAAAAGGATCCTTTTTCAAATCATTATTCATTCTATCTGTATGGTAATCTGGATGTTGGGCTAATGAATCAGGCGTGTAAGATCTTGTTTGACTTTGAGGACTTTACAAGTTTCTCTAAGCTTCATTCTTCATCCAAAACTAATATTTGTCATATTAAAACTGCCGAATGGATCGAAAACGGCAATCAATTGCTATTTAAAATTACTGCCGACCGCTTTCTCCGGAATATGGTCAGAGCGATTGTCGGAACAATGATTGAGATCGGTAAAGGCAAACTTTCATTAGACGATTTTAGAAAAGTAATTGAAGCGAAAAACCGTTCAGAAGCAGGTTTTTCTGTTCCTGGACATGCTCTTTTTCTTGAAAACGTAGAATATCCGGCAGATTTGTTCGACCAAAAAGCATAGTTGAGGAGTGAGGATTTCAAAAGAATCAAATCTCGGGCTCTCAAACGATCAGATTGGAGAAAAAAATCTGTTCGAATGATATTTCACTATATTTGCTCAAGACATTCCTGAAAATTAACAATTGATAACCTAACAAACACAATTATGATCGGATTTTCACTCGACGAACGCCAGATGGCCATCAGGGAAAGGTACCGCGATTTTGCCAATCGCTGGCTGATTCCCAACCGACTCAAATATGATAAACTAGCCGAATTTCCATGGGAAGTGGTAAAAGCCGCTTATCGTGAAGGCTTTATGAATGGCCCGATGCCAACCCGTTACGGAGGTAAAGAATACAGCATTTTTGACAGTGCAATTACTTCAGAAGAACTCGGAGCTGGTTGTGTGGGAATCGGAATCTGTATTGATGCCAATACATTGGCACTTACACCTTTATACCTGGCAGCGAACGAGGATCAACAGAAGAAATTTTTTGGGATCATCAATGAACAACAGGCAGTTGCGGCATACGCGCTCACCGAACCCAATGCTGGTTCTGATGTGGCGGGAATCAAAACTACCGCTATTAAACATGGAGATAAATATATTATTAATGGACATAAACGTTTCATTACCAATGCAGAAGCTTCTACTTTTATAACTGTTTTTGCTTTAACAAATCCTGAAAAAGGAGCAAGAAGTCTGACCGCTTTTGTTGTTCCGACTGATTCTCCCGGAGTTGAAATGAAACCACATCTTGAAAAAATGGGTCAGCGGGCTTCGGTTCAAAATGAGATCATTTTTCACGATGTTGAAATTCCTGAAGGAAATCGGTTGGGTGATGAAGGAACTGGTTTTCTGATTGCCATGAAAACTTTTGACCGTACCAGAACAGGTGTTGCTGCTTTAAGTGTTGGTAATGCCCGTGCTGCTTATGAAACTTCCTTGCATTGGGCGAAAAACAGGATTCAGTTTGGGGCACCAATAACCGCTAATCAAGGTGTTAGCTTTATGCTTGCAGATATGGCGACTGAACTCGAAGCGGCCCGTTTACTTACCTGGCATGCTGCATGGGCTTATGACAATGGTCTGAAATCAGCTGGAAGACTTTCTGCAATGTGTAAATTGTATGCTTCAGATGCCGCCATGAGAATAACAACTGACGCAGTTCAGGTAATGGGAGGAGATGGATATACAACTGATTTTGCAGTTGAAAAGATGATGCGTGACGCCAAACTCTGCCAGATTTATGAAGGGACAAACCAGATTCAAAGGCTGGTCATTTCGAAAAGTATTTTGAAATAGAAAATAAAAAAAAGGCTGTCCGAAAGGGCAGCCTTCTTAATTTATAAGATTGAGGCTTAGAATGTATAAGCGTTATCTTCGATAAGTTTATCTG
>CAZKCK010000244.1:0-5671 GCA_964550695.1 uncultured Bacteroidales bacterium
TTTGTATCTTTGTTTGACAATTAAAACAAATAATTTTCACATGAAACGAGCCATGAGCAAAATTCGCTCACACAAGCGTATGACTTACATGGCGAGTTCCATCTGGCCTTTAAAAAACAAATTATAGACAGATGAAAGTATTGGTTGATGTAAATGACAATAAAGGGGATTTTATATTGGAATTGCTCAATAATTTCTCGTTTGTTAAAGCTAAATCAATATCCCCCGCTAAAGCGCAACTTCTTGAAGAAATACAAGAAGCAGTAGAAAATCTTAACCTGGTGAAACAAGGTAAAATTAAAGCCCGACCTGCAAAAGAGTTACTGGATGAGCTATAATGTCTTTACCATTCCTCCGTTTGACAGGCAGCTTAAACGGTTGGTCAGGAAAAACCCCATGAACGATTGGGCGTTTTGCCCAGTATAAATTCCAATCGACCACCATTCGTGATTTCTTGGTGCTTTATCCAGGAACGATTCAAGTTTTTTCCGTTAAGGGTTACCTTTTGGATATAAATGTTTTCATCAGAAACATTTTTTGCAGTAATGCTGAAGGTTTTGTTACCTGGAAGTTGAATTGATACTGAAGAAAAAATGGGCGCTGACAGCGTGTAAATCGGTTCACCAGGACATATTGGATATATTCCAATTGAAGAGAGAACATACCATGCAGACATCGTTCCAACATCATCATCCATTTCCGGGATATAACCCTCGGGATCTAATCTATACGTTCTGCCAATATAGGGTTTTTCCCATTTTACATGGGTACCGTACCAATGTTCCATCTCCTTTGTCAGTATTTGATTGACCGTCTTTTGAGTAAGGTAGGGTTTGTCCGAATAGTTAAAAAGAAAGGGAACATGAATATCAGGTTCATTGCCATGATTGTAAAGTTTGTGATCAAAAAAGTATTCCAATTGTTCCGTAAATTGTTTTTTTCTACCAATCATTTCCTGCATTCCTCCGATATCGAAGGGTACAAACCAGCGGTATTGCCATAAAGTACCTTCGTATAAACCATCAACATGCATGATATCTGATTTTTCAGTAATGGGTAGAAAATTCTCTCTCCAGTTTTTTTTATATTCAGCAGCTTTCTTTGAAAATAGCACTGAATCATTCTTATATCCCAATCCTTCAGCTATTTTACTTAGTGCCCAATAATCATAAGAAGATTCCAATCTTCTATCAGGTGAAAAATCATAATAAGATTCAGTCTCCTTTTTTAGCAAGGGGTAAACCTCATTCATATCAAATTTGATAATCCCTTTTGCAAAACAATCAAGTAAAACTGCGACTGCATGCTCAGTTCGGGCTGTTAGAAATGGTTCAGTTCGGGTTGCCAGCGGTTTTTTACCCTCCCTATATAAATCTGTTAACGATTTGCATATATCATTCATCACATCAGGTTCTGTGATGGTCAGTAATGGTAAAGCCGTTCTGAAGTTGTCCCAGATACACCATCCATGGTAATGAGTATATCCCTTTGCATTGTAAAGCTTCCCGTCAGAACCCCGGTAATTGCCCGTTGGCCCACTTAAGTCAGATGGAGATAATAATGAACGGTAATATAGCGTGTAAAACAATTTTTCATATTCGGATTTTCCCTTCACCGTAATTTTATTTAATTTTTTATTCCATGCCGCTGTAGCTCTTTTCCTTATCATTTCAAAATCTGCTGTTCCAAGTTCAAGTTTTCTATCATTGAGTGCCTGATCAGGACTAACTGAAGAAACACTTGTAAATACATTGACCGTTTGCCCTTTTTTAATCGAAAAAAAATACCAGATCACTGAACCTTCTTCCCGGATTGAATCCGCACTTCTGTCTATTTCAACATCATAATAAAATTTGTAAGCGCCGTTATCATTAATACAATTTGTTGGCGCCTGAATACTACCATGGATTCTGTTCCCAATTATTTGATGTTGTTCATCGATTAATTTTTCAAGGGAATGTGACAAATCAATCATGATCCAACCAATCCCATTTTGTGAATAGCTGAACTTTTGCCATCCGGTAAAATTTGTTACCGTCAACTCAGCCTGAATAGCGGGATCGGAAAAGTTTACTTTATAATAACCCGGAGAAGACTTTTCTGTTGATTTATCTATGGGAAAAGCAGATTGACTGATTTTTCCTAATCCTGGTTTGATAAGAATATTTGCACCTGATCCTACACAACCAACACCCTCCATCCTGTTGATTGTAAATCCTTTCATCAGGGTTGCCTTATAATCATATCCGGAATGATTGGTTGGAACTGTTTCGGGGCCAAGTTTTACCAGGCCAAAAGGAAGTGTTGCAGCGGGTGAAACCTGACCATGATCACCGGATGTGCAAACAAAAAGATCGACATAAGAACTTTTATTCAATAATCCTTTTTGTGCTATAACAGTATACGACAGGTAGAACATGCAGTTCAACAGCACTAAGAAATAATGTAGTATATTAATATTTTTCTGCTTTCTCATCGCTTTGATGTTGTTTGATATTCATAGATTTTCCTGGCCATTGGTCCGATGTTATTGCTTAATGCGATTCTTCCATAATAAGTTTACATAGTTTCTGAGAAGGAATTGTAATTTCAATCTCACGGTTATCCGCATTTATTTTACAAAACCCCGTTTTACCGACTGAAAGTTGCCAGTGATAATTTCCGTTTTCCAGATTTAAAAATCGCACTTTCATACTTCTGGATTCATTCCCAAAATGGAACAATTGAGCCTGGAATTTTCTGGTTGAATTTACCTCGGTAAGAATGGCTATCTCTGTTGGATGAGTAATCCATTTTACACCAAAAACAGGTAAAATATTGTAATTGCCAATGCTTCCGGTCAAACACGAAAAAAGAAAACCGATATCAAACCCTGGAATGGACCTATTATTCGCTGAATTTATATAACCTACTGAACTATATAACCGGTCGGTCCAGCGAATTTCGGAAGTATAAAATTCTTCCGGTAATGAGAAGGCCTGTCGTTGCGTATCCATCTCTTTTGTTAGTTGTTCTAAATCCTGTTCAAAACAAAACCGTTCATAACCTGTTGCATCCTTTCTGAGGATACTGTCATATGATTTGTCTCCGGTTATTAACCTGTACTTAATTAAGATTTGGGGGATATCTCCTTTCAAAACGGAAAGACACCATTCCAGGCTTCCAGGTTGGTAATCTCCTGTATTTCCATTACCAATTCCCTGTAATCTCTTTTCAGAAATAAATCTGATCGGTTTCAGGAAATATTCATCTTTAGTGATGTGATATGCCTGCAAAAAACATTCGTACATCATAGATTGCTGATTAGGAAAATAGTAAAGCGACGGTTCTGTGTGATTTTCCGGTTGCCACCAGTTTTTTCCTACACCAGATGGCTTACCATCCGGCCAGTGGATTGCTGCGGGTATAATTCCCTCAGGTTTCCCGTTTTCCTGCGTAAAAGTTGCCTCTACCCATGTTTTGAGCCAGCGGATAACAAAATTTCCCACATGTTTGTTTCTTGTACGCAGCCAAAGCAGCATGAGCGGTTTAACGAGCCGCGTGTGATATGGGGTATCGCATGCATAATTAACGCCCGGATGCACTTTTTCAACATTGAACCATGTTGATTTAAACTGAAGTTGCTTGCGGTCATTAGTGCCTGACCATAAATTTTCAATAAAATCGAAAACTTTTAGTGTACGTTGTACCCAGGCCGGATTTTCGGGTTGCATATTAAGCATACAAAAAAGCGGATCAGAATATTCTTCTGAGGTGTGTTCCACATCGTGCATATTCGATGTATAGCCCTTTTGCATGCGTGATAATCCAAACAATCCTTCAAACAGTTTTTCCTGACTTTTTTGTGCTTTTTCATCTTCAAATGCAAAAAGTACAGGCACCCAGCAACGCCACATTTCCACATCGTCTCCCCAGCCACCACCAAACTGACCGTCAGAAATCTGGCGGTTATCAACCCACCAGTGAATCAGCCATGTAAGTTTTTCCAAAACCATTCGCTGGTAATTGGCCCATGCGGGAGCACCTGAATTATATGGAACAAGTTCTCCCCATGGTTTATAAGTTCCTAAATAGTTTTTGGCCAGTTCATTTGCAGGAAATGAAGCGGAAGCAATGTTCATCAGCCGCTTTGACTCTGATAAATACTTATTGCGAAGTTCGGGTACATGATTTATATTGCCGCTTTCAATCATTTGGGCCACCAGCAGCCGGCTACTGTAAAAGGCAATCAGCGGAAATAATACATGGTCTTCACGGGTCTGCGGCGACAGCGGCTGAAGGTGTTGCATTTGGGCCTCAACGAAACCACAGAGGTAGCCCGAGCCTTCATTACCTTCACTACCAGGATTTGCATATTTTTCAAAGCCATTTGCCCAACGATCAGCAACATACAAAACTTGCCTGATGATTTCTTTTTCATCATCAGAAATATTAAGTTTCAGAACCTGTTCAAGTAGCAAAACCCTTTCTTTATCGTTGTTTATATTGCCAATGCGGTTTATCAGATCCAGCAATTCATTTTCTTTAAATCCGGTTCCGGAAAACGCCAGCGAGGTGTACGAAACACCCAAACCTGCTGCTAAACAATATTTTATAAAACTTTTTCTATTGCAGTTCACTTTCTATATGTATTAATTAAATATCTGATTTGAATTTTTCTGTCCTGAATTTTCATTTTCAGGGCAATGGCATATGAAAAAATGGCAGTACACGAACTCTCCTGATTTTTTTTTGGATCATCCGGAAGGAGTGGAAGCTGAAACCAATGTCCAGTAGTTATTTATAATAGCAATCGTAACATGCGTGTCTTCAGTTTTTAACTGCCAGTTTGGCTTTGGAATATAATTTTTTGTATATTTTACATGGATAATGGCAAGTAGAATCAGGAAAAGAAAATGTTTTTTCATGAAAATATTTGTAAAATGGCCGTTAAGCAATAGCCGACCTTTAAATTCAGTAATAGAACTTTGAAG
The DNA here is from genome assembly GCA_964550695.1 of uncultured Bacteroidales bacterium. GTDB lineage: Bacteria > Bacteroidota > Bacteroidia > Bacteroidales > TTA-H9 > CAZKCK01. Next base: position 4,974 of record CAZKCK010000244.1, read on the forward strand.
CAAGGGATGCTCCATCTATTGTGGACGGAGTTTTCATTGATCCGAAAGAATAAAGCCTTGTTCGATTCATCGGACTTCATCCAAACTATTAAATCAATTCATTGATAAAACACTTGCGGGAAGGGCTTACCCTACCTTGTGTTCACTTATTTTTTAAAGCAAAACGATGTAATGAGACGAAAAGTCGGAAGAACCAGGACATTTCAGATTTAACTACTTCATCCCACTTAAAATCAGGAGTATAATGTGAAGTGGAAGATAATCTGAAAGATTTAAGCACTTACACCAACTTGGAAGGATCTTTTAGCGATAAAATTGTAATTGTGGATAACCAAACAAGATCGTGATTGATCTCCTGCAAAGTGTGGATATTCAAATTTCTATCTGTTTACCTCCAGCAATAATGGGACCAGGTTTGCCACTTAAAATAATTGGGAATCAACTGAGCTTATTTGGGTTAGCGTAAATAAATGACTCAGCAATAGTAATTTTGATATTAACAGAGGGCCATCATCAATGACGTGAATAGACACCGCTATGACATCGTTACAAACGATTGGCAGCTTTCTTGTTGCAAACGAAGAAGGGGAATCTGGTTGAGTAAAATAACGAAATCATTTTCTATTGGTATCCGAACATACCTTGTTTCTTTGTATATTTGTAATTAAATCTGAAAGGAACATGCGTTATCTTGACCC
>CAZKCK010000245.1:0-5670 GCA_964550695.1 uncultured Bacteroidales bacterium
TTGTATAAGGTGACCCTGCTGCAGTCCTTTCAGCTGCAGAGAAATCTGTACTTACAGGATTGAAAGAACTGCCCGAATGTACACTTGTACCTCCGGAAGAGGCTGTGTACCATTCCAGTGTTCCGGATGCTGTTGTATAATAAACCGTGATTTGCATGTAATCAACTGTTGCAGTGGCGGATCCCAAAATTCGTGTGTTATGTACTGATAATGCAGCACCAAAATTTGAATTATTCATAAGGGCAGGAGTCCATGGATAACTCCACAAATCTGTAGCACCGCCATAAGTTTGAGTTGCGAAATTCGTAGGATATACATTATCATTTCCATTTCCGATAATCGCTTTATTGTCAGATAGTGCTAAATTATTCATAACAAGCCTAACTTCATTATCCCTGTTACCATATCCACTACTCTGAGTGCTACGTCGGTTAATAACCAGTTGAATTCCGTTTATTGTTGCATCGGCCGGAATAGCAAATTGATAATTGGTAGCCTTTAGATAGGAGCTATTTGCATCAATACCAACATCTACAGTAGCATATGGGGAACCAATTGTAGTAATATTTCCCGGATTTGCCCAATTAACAGCAGATCCTATCACTTGATTTTCTCCTGTTCCAGGATTTTTGGCCCCTGTATTTGCCGAGCCGCCTGCCGGGCAAGTTGCTGTGGCCGTGAGTGAGCCACTTTGGCCGGCACAGATAGTAATACCCGTCGCTGAAGGCGAAGATAGGTTAACTGCAAGCGATTGGGCTGTTCCGTTACCACAAGCATTGGAAGGTGTAACCTGTATATTGCCCGTCCCTACACCAACTGTAACTGTTACAGAATTGGTTGTTCCACCGCCGGTTTGTGTCCAGCCGGTTGGGAAAGTCCATGCGTAGCTTACACCTGCAACATTGGTTACACTATAAGTTTGTGATGCACCCTGGCAAGGTGATGTGCTTCCTGTAATAGTACTGGGTTGAGCAGGAACTGTTGTTGTAGTAACCGCTAATGTTCTTGCTGTTCCGTTTCCACATGTTGAAGGGGTAACAGTTATATTACCTGAGCCTGAACCAACAGTCACTGTAATCGAACTTGTAGTTCCACCTCCGGACTGTGACCAACCAGTTGGGAAAGTCCATGCGTAGCTTACACCCGGTACATCTGTAACACTGTATGATTGAGCGGATTCCTGGCAAGGTGAGGTGCTGCCGGTTATTGTACTTGGTTGTGCAGGAAGTAACGTTGTCGTTACTGCCAATGTTTGTGCCGTTCCGTTACCGCAGATATTTGATGGAGTTACCTGTACGTTACCTGAACCTGTACCAACAGTAACTGTAATGCTGTTTGTTGTACTTGTACCAGTCCATCCTGATGGCAATACCCATGCATAAGTTACACCTGCCTCATCGGTTACACTGTATGTTTGCAATGTGCCCTGGCATGGTGTTGTATTGCCGGCTATTGCTGATGGTTGAGCAGGAACTGATGTGCTGACTGTAAATGTTGCTGCATTCGATTCGTTTGTGGCAACATAATTTGATACACCTATGTTATTGTCCGCACTCAAAAGTTTAGCTTTCCTTATGATATAATAAGTATTTACTGCATTGAAAGGTGCGCTTGCCGATGTTGGTGTATATGTTGCCGCTGTAGCTCCTGTAATATCTGTCCAGGGGCCTGAAGGAGAAGTACTCCACGCCCATTGGTATCCTGTGCCAGATAATGTAATGCCTGTGGGCAAAGTTCCGTAAGTATCACCGCTTATTGCTGATCCCGGATTACCAAGACATATACTTTGAGTTGTATTGGCGCTGAGAGTATTTGCCAAAACTCTAGTCAACGTAAGAAAACTTAACCTGTTGTCAGATCCGCCCTCATAAAAATCGAGCAATAAATTACTGTTACCTGTAAGGTTCATTAATATCCTTGGGTTGGCAGCATATCCCTGGTCATTCCAGTCATTATAAACCAATGTTCCATCAACCGTTAATCTCGATCCGTCATCAGAACCAATTTCTACGGTGTATAAACCCTTTCTTGTGGTTGAGTTCATCCGGTAGCGAACTGAAAAAGTGGCATCTTCAACTGTAGCTCTGGTAGCACCATTAGAAGTTACAGGGCTAAAGCAAGTGTTATCAGCATTACTTCCACCATAAGTTTCGTTGAAATTTTCGGTTTGGGTATAATAGCCCAGGTAGTTGGCAAAACTGCCATTGTACAGAATTCCGGCATTTGTGCCATCGTAAATATGGCCAATCCAGGTATTTGTGCCTGCTGTAGTTTGACTGTCCTGTGTATTGCTACCTCCGGTTACATTTACGTTTGTATTAATATTCGTTTTTGTAGTTGTAGCACAACCAGATCTATGGTTAATTAAAACACGAACCTGTCCTGAGAAATCTGAAGTAAAGGATACATATACATCATCACCATCTGATGAACCGGGATTTCCTGTATTCGATTCAGAATAGGCAACAAATGCCTGAGTGGATTCATCATATACAGTCAATTTCAAAGCATCTGAACCTTGTGGACCCTCAGTAGTATAAACCTGGTAAGTCAATCCCTTAATAACGTTCATTACAAAATATTGCCTCGTGTCTATTGAATTTGAAACCTGCATTACATTCGAAGTCATATTTATACAGGGAATGACGGTAAGACCGGCGCTTGCGTTATTGGTATAAGTACATGCCCCGGCTGGTATTGTTGATGTACCTGTTACAGCGACATTTTGGGATGATGCACTTGTGCTTGTATGGGTGATGTTGCCGGAATAGGCCTGTGTTGCGGTTGGATTAAAAACCACGTAAATGGTTTGGTTAACACTTCCGGAAGTTGGCGTAAGGTTGATTGCGCCTGTTCCGTAACCTGAACCTGATGTTGTTGATATTTTAAACCCGGCAGGTGGAGTTACCACAATATCTGCAATTAGGTTAGTGCCGGTAACGGTATAACTTTTTTCGGATGATGTTGTATTGATAGCCTGATATCCAAAATCGGTTACAGTTCCAACGGTAATTGTTGGGGTAGCTGTTGTAAATGTTCCCTGTGCAGAATAAGCAGAGCCGACACTATTGGTTGCAAATGCTTTATAATAAATTGGGGTATTTGGTGACAATCCTGTAACTGATATTGTAAACACTCCTGTTGTATATGATGCAGATGTTTCCGATACTTTTGTTCCGGCTCCATCCGCAAAACCATTGGTTGTACTCCAGTAAATACCACGTTCGGTAACATTCGAGCAACCAATGGCTGTGATGTTTCCGCCAAGTGTGGCTGTTGTTGATGTAATTGAAGCGCTTGTTGGTGTTGTTACTATTGGCGCATTTACAACTGTTATTGTTCCTGTTGCATTTACAGTGCCGCAACCTCCTGTTAACGGGATGCTGTAATTAAAAGGACTGCCAACGGTTGTGGTTGGTGTTCCACTGATTGTAATCGTATTCGATGCCCAGATTGCCGATACACCTGCCGGTAAACCATTTGCACCCGATACACCACTATTTGATATACCGGTTGCTCCACTGGTTGTGTGTGTTATGTTGGTTAAGGCAGTATTGATACACAAAGTTGGTGTTGATGAAGCAATTCCTGCTGTATTTGCTGCTGTGACCGTTACTGTTCGGGTTGCAGTTCTTGTTGTACAACCTGAACTTGCCACAGTATAGGTCATTGTTACCGGGCCACCGGCAGATACAGGTGTAATTACACCTGTATTAATATTGATTGTAGCAACTCCTGTATTACCACTACTCCAGGTACCACCTAAGACATCAGAAGTAAACGTAGTTGTCCCTCCCACACAAATTGTTTGAGTTCCTGACAAAGTGCCGGCACTTGAAGGGCATGTCCAGGTAATTGTTACCTGGCCTGTACCACCATTACCCCCTGTATAGTCATTGTTATTATTTGCATTTCTTGCTCCGCTTCCGCCGGCACCAGGGGCACCGCCATCATTACCATCACCATCATTTGATGAGCCACGGCCAGTAGCACCTACTATCCCTGGATTTGAGGGAGTGCCTGAACCCGTACCTGCTGTACCGCCAGTTATAACACCACCATTGCCACCATTGCCGCCGGCGCCCGCACTACCGCCGCCGCCACCGCTGGAAGCAGAACTTGCACTTGATGCAGTTCCTCCATTTCCTCCATAAAAAGTTGATGTTGAAGTACCACTTGCAACATTTCCTGTATTTGATGTAGCACCTCCTGCGCCAAAACTATTTCCGACAGCGCCGCCAGCGCCACCAATTGCATTAAAAAGGGTACTGCCTCCAAAAGAAGATGCAGCACCGGCATTTCCAGTTCCGGTATTTCCTGCACCTCCATTTCCTACAACTATTGTATAAGTTGCACCCGGTGTTACTGTTATGGTTCCTCTAACAAAAGACCCGCCTTCACCGCCGCCGCCGGCCCTTGTTTGCTGGGTTACCCCACCTCCGGCGCCACCGCCGCCCCATGCTGAAACAGTAATTGACGTTACACCAGCAGGAACGGTAAATCCATTTGTAAATGTACCGGCCGTAGTGAATGACTGTGTTCCCTGGCTAAATCCCTGCTGTACAAATCCCAACATTATTGCCAGGAGCATCAATACCAGCGAAAGTGATCGTTTTGCCCTGCTGAGCACAAGGGATCCTAACAGCTGAACACCTGTTGTGGTTTCTCCGGAAAATAACTGCCTGCGGGTTTTGGTGTACCCGGTTATTGCAGAAGGCAAGGTTGCGGTTTTCATATTGTTATTTTTTTGTTGTTGGGTTTCGGCAAAACAGGAATCGCCGGCTTGTAGGCCGACGGATTGCTGAAACAAATGATTGTAATCTGTTGTATGGGTGTTTTCAGAATTGGCTGAAGTCCTTTCGGAACAGGCTGTCAGGCCTGTGGTTTCGGAAGTATAATTTCGGTTTTTCATGGCTGGTCTGTTTAATTCAGTTTAGATAGGTGTCTTGCGTTGGCTGGGTAAAATGGAATGAAGTGGTTTTACCAGTTTGGTTGCTTTCACTGGCCCCGGGCAGCGAGGTATCATGGGAATTGTCTGAGAAATATAAATTCGCTCCAACAAATAGCATGGCCAACGTCCTGGTTCTACCCCATCTTTTTGAATACATCGCCGTCTGGCTTACCATTTGTGTGGAATGATCTGTAAGCCTGACCCGCGAAGTATAGCAGTCGGCGTAATTGTAGGTAATGCCTAACATCATGGAGAGGAGCTCCCAGAAATGCATAACAGATTTTTTGATCCTGGCGGCTATACGCGATGCCAAAGACTCATGTAATGAATTTTTCATATCGGTTGGGTTTTTGATTAACATAGAATTCATGGTAAACGAATATTTAGGTATCAATTTAGATTTAAAGCCAAGACCGGATTCAATTATCACAGTAGCAAAATTCACATCGGGAATCGCTCCACGAATGTTAAACAGTTACAAAACTTTTGAAATAGAACGGTCTAAAAATTAAATCATTTAGGTAAAAAACGATCAGGTAAATACAATCAGGTAAAAACGATTAGGTGAAAATTATATATTTTGTTATCTGAGACCAACCGGATATAAGTCCAATTGATCTGAATATCAAAACTAACTTGTCATGATGCTAACAGATTTAATCAGTTTTTTAACGTAGGAAATCAAGGAATTAACGTATGCGTATATTTAATTTAATTAT
>CAZKCK010000246.1:0-5664 GCA_964550695.1 uncultured Bacteroidales bacterium
CGGCCGCGGCGGGCCGCTCAGCAACTGAAGTATGGGTATTTATCTTTTCAAACATAAAGCTTTTCTCTATAATGGAAATTATCCGGAATTTTTTGGCAGTCCTCCCCGATTTTACATCAAAATGTAAATCCGGAAAACTGAAACAGGAATTTGTAAGAAAAACTTAATTGTAGAACATCAGACAATTGAAAAGGCGCCTGTAGGTTTTTACCAGGGGATGAATATGAAGGATCGCTTCCATGATATCCGGTTGTGGAAAGCAAATATATGAATAAAATTGTTTCCTCCTGATTCTAAGTGTTTCTTTGTGCCCTCCGTGCCTTAGTGGTTTTTTTTTTTTCTGGTTCTAATTCCCTGATTTATTTGGAAATCCTCTGAAAACACATTATTTTTATATGTCCTGAAATTCAATATTGAAATATATTTAAATATCATTAATTCAATGGTTTAACTAAATTTATTTAATATGAAAAAGATCATTTTAATGATGACTGTGATGGTAATTGCATGGTCTGGTTTTTCGCAGGTAGGGATCGGAACATTGACCCCGCATCGTTCCTCTATGCTTGACGTCGTCAGCGATACTGCCGGATTTCTTCCGCCCCGTGTAACCGATGCCCAGATGTGGGCGATCAACTGGGCGGTTGCCGGGTTGATGGTTTACAACACCACCTATAACCAATACTGGTATTTCGACGATGTTTCATGGACTCCCATAACCGGCAGCGGTGCCGGATGGTTGCTTACGGGTAACTATGGTGTTGGCGCCTGGAATAATTTTCTTGGCACGATTGATAGTGCTGCATTGCGTTTCAGGGTATATAATCAACATTCAGGGATCATCGATTGGTCAAGGCGAGCCACTGCCTTCGGTTACCGTTCGCTCTACAATAATTCGGCCTATGACAACTCTGCATTCGGTGAAGAGGCACTGCATAGCAACACCACAGGAACACAGAATGTGGCTCTTGGCAATTCAGCGTTGGCCAACAATCAACGGGGTAACAACAATACAGCAATAGGCTATCAGGCGTTGCTGCAGGACACCGTGAGCGAAAACACCGCCGTAGGATCGTGGGCGATGCACGAAAACCGTTCCGGACGTGCCAATGTCGCCCTGGGAAATTCAGCGTTGGCCAACAATCAGTGGGGGAACGACAATACAGCGATAGGTTACCAGGCATTGCTGCAGGACACGGTGAGCGAAAACACTGCCGTAGGATCCTGGGCCATGCACGAAAACCGTTCCGGCCAGTCCAATGTGGCGATGGGAAACGGGGCATTGCAAAATAACCAGGAAGGGAACAACAATACCGCCATCGGATTTGTCTCTCTCCGGGAAAACAAGGCTTCCGAAAACGTATCAGTTGGTTCATGGGCCCTGCAAAGCAACCTTACGGGCAATTCCAACGTGGCCGTGGGACACGGCGCCCTGACGCAAAACCAGGAAGGCAGTTTGAATACCGCCATCGGTTTCATCGCTCTTGGGGAGAACAAGGGTTCTGAGAATACCGCGATCGGAGCATGGGCCATGCATGATAACATTGACGGGATTTATAATACGGCCGTCGGCTGCGGCGCCCTTACCGCTAACCAGGTTGGAAACACCAACACTGCCGTTGGGTTTGGAGCACTGCATGAGAATAAAAGTTCAAATAACACCGCCATCGGGAGTGTCGCGATGTGGTCGAACGTGAATGGGGTGAACAACGTGGCCATCGGGGATGGCTCACTGCATATGAACATTAACGGCTATAGCAACACCGCCATTGGCTATGAAGCCATGCACGAAGACACCGCCAGCGAAAACACCGCTATCGGCTTCCAGGCTATGCGCAGCAACACCGCCGGAACTGCCAATGTTGCCATTGGTCAAACAGCCCTGAGCGCTAACCAGGAAGGAAGCTTCAACACCGCTGTGGGCTGGGATGCCATGAAAGAAGCCAGCGGAAGTAATAACGTGGCTATGGGGATGTCGGCACTAAAGCATAACGCAACCGGGAACGGAAATGTAGCCATCGGAAGCGATGCATTGATTCGCTGTCTCGACGGTTCCAACAATACCATGGTAGGTGCCAATACCGATTTTGCACCCGACAGTGCCACAGATATTTACAACTCAACCGCCATCGGGTATCATGCTGAAGCTACTGAGAGCGACCAGGTAAGGCTGGGAAACAACGACATTCAGACCCTGTATTGCATGGGAGCTTACAACAGCACCATAACCAGTGAAGCACCCAATTTGTATGTTTCTCCATCCGGCCAGATCATGCGGATTGTAATCCCCATGGACCAGGGCAAATCCCATGTTAAAACAACTATTGCATATGACTTGCCGCTGATTCCTGCAACTGCTTCTGTTAAAGCCTGGTTTCAATTTCCCGGGTGTGAATATGGAAATGTGGTTTATATTTCCCCGGCAGGCGAACTTCCCGACGGGATGGTGATCGCTTATGCACGCGTGAGCGAACCCGGCAGGGTGGAGGTTAAATTCACCAATACCAATAATAATCCGATAGATATGACAACAATGAACTATTTTTTATCAGTGCTGAAATAACTCTCTCTTTTTTAATAAATTTGAGGATTATTAATCCGTTGGCTGTCATTATGAAACAACCATAACTTTATAAATCGACTAAGTAAATAATATAGAATAATAATTTAAAGTAGCATTAAAGATTATTGATAAAATTTTAATATCATGCGCTTTATGAATCGGATATCAATGATGATTCTTGTTGGATTGGCACTTGGATTCAACTCATGTCATACAAATAACCAAGAACTCCTAAATACTCCAGGTGTATCAATTAAACTAGCTGAACATCGTAAGGCAATACTGAGAAATATAGCATATACAATTACTCTGGATATTCCAGCTGAAATAAAAAAACCTATATATGCCTCTGAATTGTTGACATTTACATTATCAGACATAGAATATCCACTGGAAATTGATTTCAGTGAAAAATCAGATCTTCTAAAATCTATTAAAGTTAATGGTCTTACTAGTAAAATAATTCATAAAAATGAACATATAATCCTTAACCAAGAATTACTGATAAATGGCAACAACAAAATTGAAATTCAATTTATTGCAGGAGAAACAAACTTAAACCGTAAAGAAGAATTTCTCTACTCATTGCTTGTTCCTGATCAAGCAAGATCATTTATCCCTTGTTTTGATCAGCCGGACTTAAAATCTATTTTCACAGTAACTGCAAAGGTTCCTTCGGATTGGGAAGCAATTTCAAATGGTACAATTAAAGATACATTAACTGTAGGCAACACGAAAACATACAAATTTAACACATCAGATACAATTAGCACATACCTGTTTTCAATAGTAGCGGGGAAGTTTAATCGGATTTCAAGAATAATAGATAAAAAAGAAGTCAACTTTTATTATAGAGAAACAGATACTGTAAAGATAAACAAAAGTATTGATTCGATTTTCGAACTCCATAGGTCTGCTATTCATTTCATGGAAGATTTTACGGGAATTCAGTACCCGTTTCAAAAATTCGATTTTATTGCCATTCCTGATTTTCCATATGATGGTATGGAGCATGTTGGTGCGATTGATTACAAAGCAAGTGTTCTTTTCCTTGACAGCTCAAATACAAAAAATGAAGAATTGGATCGGGCAAGGGTTATTGCACACGAAACGGCTCATATGTGGTTCGGTAATTTAGTTACTATGAAATGGTTCAGCGACGTATGGTTGAAAGAGGTGTTTGCAAACTTCATGGCTGATAAAATTCTTAATACAACCATACCAGATACAAATGAGGATAGTAAATTCTTATTAGCACATCACCCGTATGCTTATTATGTTGATAGAACAGAAGGGGCAAACGCTATTAGACAAAACTTAGAAAATCTAAATCAGGCAGGAACTCTCTATGGAAACATTATCTATCATAAAGCACCGATAGTTTTTAAACAATTAGAAAAAAACACAGGAGAACATATTTTGAAGCATGGATTGAAAAAGTATCTTAGAACTTACCAATTTGGAAATGCTGATTGGGCTGATTTAATAGCAATCCTTGATAAGATTAGTTCTGACGACTTAAGTGAATGGAATGAACAATGGATTAATACTATTGGACGGCCAATTCTTACCTATGAAATGAATACTAAAGAAAATGTCATAAAAAACCTTACCATTTCCCAGAAAGGTGAGCATGGGATAAGTGGAATTTGGAAGCAATATTTTACAATAGCTCTTGTATACATGGATAGCATTAAGATTATACCAATTCACATGAATGATTATACTGTTAATGTAAGAGAAGTAGGTGGTCTGGCACCTCCACTATTTGTGCTATTTAATGCAACTGGAGAAGGTTACGGGTTATTCCCAATAGATGTAAATATGATTCCGCAATTATCGAAACTAAAAAAGCCGGTAATGAGAGCATCAGCATATATTAATATTTATGAGAATACATTAAATGCCCAGGCAATATCGCCAAACGAATTTTTGGGTTTATACGGAATGAATTTTAACAAAGAAAATAATATTCAGATCATTGAAAGAATGGTAGCGCAATGCCAAAACATTTACTGGCAATTTACCTTGCCATTGAACCGTATACATATGAACCAAGATCTTGAAGCGAAATTATGGTATGCAATAGATAACACTTCATCCGGTGATAAAAAACGCATTTTATTTCAACTTTATACCCGGGTTGCCCAAAGTACAGTGGCTATTAGCAGATTATATCAAATATGGAAAACTAAAATACCACCCCCGGGAATTCATTTAAACGAAGATGATTATGTGTTGTTAGCCAGTGAATTAGTAATCAGGAAACATCAACAAGACCAAAGTATAATCAACGAACAAATGGCGAGAATTAAAGATAATACTCGCAAATCAAGATTTAAGTTTACACTTTCTGCCCTATCAAATGATATGATTGTTCGTGATACCTTTTTCAGTTCCTTATCCCTTAAAACAAACCGTGCAAACAAGGATTGGGTGCTTATTTCCTTACGTTATTTGCATCATCCATTGCGGCTTCAGGAATCTGAAAAATATTTACCTAAAACACTTCAATTGTTAAAAGAAATACAGGAAACAGGGGATATTTTCTTTCCATCTCAATGGTTACAGACATCGTTAAACTATTATCAGAGTGAGAAAGCAGCAAACATTGTAAGATCATTTTTAAGGGATAACCCAGAATACAATAAAAACCTGAAAGGAAAAATTCTTCAGGAATCAGATGATCTGTTTCGATCCCGTAAAATACTTTATTCTGCTAATTGATAATAGGTTAGGAAAGGTTGTTGACAATTATTTAAGTTTACATAACAAGAAAAATGGAAAGATATGTTTCAATGATTTCCTTGTATGATAATAATGTAATTAGGAAGAATAAATAGTAAAAATAATAGCAGCCAACGAGATTGCAACCGAACAATGCGGGGCATCCTGCTACGGAGGCTGATTGTGCGATTAAAATTGGAAACAAAAATCGAAAATTCACTCTGATAATGTCCGCGCTGCGGCTGCAGCTAGTGCATTAACAGGAAAAGTTCATTCAGCAGCGTGTAAAAACAATAATCTGAACATGAAAGAGATAGGCGAGTTGGAATGCCCTACCGAAATATTCAACTATTACGGTGCCAGGCCGGAAGGCG
>CAZKCK010000247.1:0-5606 GCA_964550695.1 uncultured Bacteroidales bacterium
TGTAATACATAATTTATCAGTTATGCTGAATTATTAAAATTTGAATAAATTTACTGCTCATTCTGACCAAAAATATGCTGACTAATCGTATTCAATGGATATTTTACCAATGTGTCCTGTTAATATTATTGTTAATTCCTTTGTCTGCACTTATTGCACAGCCAGCCGGAGCGATTGATTTGGAGCAGGACTTTTATAGCAAAATAATAAAGACACATCCCGGGAATGCAGATTCAATTCTGCTTCATTCTGAGGCATTTATTCAACAGGCACTCAGACTGAAAAATGAAGAAACTTTATCGCTTCTTTTAAAAGCAAGTATTTTATTAACTGAGCATTATTATGTAGAATCGGCAGGAAAGTGTCTCAGAGTTGGGCTGCAATTATCTAAATCAACCCGAAACGAAGAGAAAGAACTGGAATTTTATATGGCTTTTACTGATATGTTTTACCGGAATATGCAGAACGATTCAGCCCGTTATTACAGTGATCAGGCGTATAAAATATCACAGAAAGAAAACTTCAGCAAGTTCAATTCCCAGATATTCAATGATAAAGCCCGGATTGCCGAAGTCAGTGGTAATCGCTTGCAGGCGATTGACTGGTATTTGAAGGATGTTGAACTTTTAAAAAACAATCATGATACAGCACGGCTGGCAGTTGTCCTGAATAATATTGCCATCCTGCATATCAATATGGAGAGTTATGACCAGGCTATTGGCTATATTCTCGAATCAATAAAATTAAACGAGCTGCTTGCAAATGAAGATGCCTTGTGTAATTCATATATCGACTTAGCTATATCCTATCAGGAAAACAGCAACCTACAACAGGCTGTCATTTATTACAATAAGGCAATCATCTTGTCGAAAAAAACCAACAATGATTACCAGCAGGCACGTGTTTTTATGAATCTGGCCAATTCAAAACTAATGTTGGGGAAATTCAAAGAATCACAAGCTTACCTCGATAGTTCAACAAAGCTTTGTGTATTAAACAATATGGATGCCGGATTACTATTTAACAAGATTAACCAGGGAGAATTGTACCTTGCAACAGCTCAGAACAGCAAAGGATTAAAGCAGCTACAGGAAGCAGAAATTCACAACAACAGCTATAATCTGCCCACCATTACTGTCGAACTTTGGCGTTTGTTATCGGAGGCTTATGAAAGAAACAAGGATTACCCCAGGGCTTTGGATTACTACAAAAAACATGTCACCTTATTCGACAGTATTTCGGGAGCAGAAACAAAACGCGTAATCCTTGAACTGCAAATGCGCTACAATGAAGAACATACGGCCAGACAATTAGAAACATTACAGCAAAGCTTCGATAAGCAGAAAACACAAATATGGTATACAATTATCGGGCTTGTTTTTTCAATCAGTATTATTTTCCTTCTTGTTGCGTTGAATTATGTTTCAAGGCGATCGGCAAATTATAAGAACAGGCTTGCCATTGAAGAAACTGAAAAACTCAGACTACAGATGGAAATGAAAGATCAGGAACTCGTAAGCAAGGCCATGAATATGTCGAAAATAAACCAAATGGTTCTCGATGTAGGGAATGAATTAAAAAAGCTGCTTCCGGGACTTACAAAGGAAAAGACTGATGCCTTTCAGCACCTTCTTCAAAACCTGGAAAGCAGCCTTCCTTCGGAAGCCTGGAAAGAATTTGAGACCCGTTTTGAGCAGGTTCATAAAAGTTTCTACGACAAACTCACTGCACTTCATCCTGATCTTAGTCCCACAGAAATTAAGATTTGTGGCTTTTTGCGGCTTAATCTTACCACCAAGGACATCGCCGTACTGACAAACCGGAGTGTGGGAACCATCGATAATGCCCGAAGTGCCATACGCAAGAAAATGAACCTCGAAAATGACTCTAACCTGACCAATTTTCTTCTCAGTTTATAAACCTTCACTTTTTTGGTCTTCAACACATTGATAAACAAATTTTTATCAGAAAAATAAAGGTCCTATTGCTTCCCTTCTGATTCACAATCTGAGAGCCTCTTTTTGATTCGAATCCACGAATCGGATATTGCCGGTATGCTCTCATTTCTCAAATTGACTTCTTCTGCACAGGTTAACACACATTTATGATTTATGTAAAAATATGATATACAATATTATATCATACTTGCATTAGAAAAATGTGAGTGCTTTTTCTGATCTCATGAGATTTTCATGAGTTGTTTTTAAAAGACAGGAATAAATAAGCAACGAATTTTATTGTTTAAAAGTCGCACAAATGAACGATAAAAATCTACCTATGGAATTGGATGAATATAAACAATTGCTAGAGAAAAAAGCAGATGCATTAAAAAATCTGGCAGATGCATTGAAAGATTTTCATAGCCAGCCGGATACAAAAGTAGTATCTGGAAGCAAAAACAGTCCTGAGATTGTCTCTGAAAAAAAACCGGGTATAAAAAAGCCCTTCTAAAAAAAGGTGCAAGATGAAAATTAACAATTTATCAGACTGCTATCAATATGAATTATGTTGCCATCAAATAATCAAGCAAAATCAAATGCTGAAAATCTAACCATGAAAAAAGTTTTTTTACGCGATATGAAAAAGATACAATTTCGGATGAATCAGAAACTTGTTTTATTGTTTTTATTCGCCTGGATAGCAGTGGCTTCTGTGGGTGCGCAGACAAAGGAGGCCAGAATACTGATCGTTCATTTAAGGGGTGTGACGGAAAGTAAGATCAGTTTGATTCCACTCTCAGGCGCAAGAGCCTATAAACCGCTGGTAGAAGCCTCAGTCACAAAGGCCGGGGAAACAGCCTTTCTTGTGGTGCCAAAGGATTACCTGCCCGGTGAATTTTCACTTCAGTTCGAATCAAAAAATGAATATTCTGACAATCCTTCCAGCTCACAAAAGAATGTTTTTATCAATGATCAGGATATGGAAGTGTGGATCAATCCACAATATACCGAAATTCCGGACAGCACCCGTTTTCAGGCAGAAGAAAGAGAGAATATGGCATTTGAGCAATTTTCGGAACAGAACGAAAAAATGAAACGGCAACTGTTCCTGTTACGTGATTTTTTAATGAATTACGAGGCAAAACAATCCGGTTTTTACCGGAAAGGACTCAAAGAGTATGAGCAGCAAAGGCTTTCCTGCAATGAATGGCTGCTACAGACAGAGAAAAGAGATAAAAACCTGTTTGTTAGCAGTATATACAAACTATATTATGTGCCACAAACCCTTTTCGATGGTACCGAAGCTGAGAAAATCACGGATATTATCGAACATTATTTCGATGAAGTGGATTTCAGGGACACGCTGATGATCAGAACGTCGCTAATAACCAAATGGATGGACGCCTATGTAAACCTGCATGGTGGCCTGATTACAAGCATGGAATTACGTGATTCTGTTTTACCGGCTGCTGCAGTGCGGGCAATTGAAAAGGCCCGGGCCGGACATCCGCTGGTTTACGGATGGATGGTGGATTATTTCTACCGCGGATTTGAATCAAACGGTATTCTGAACGGAGTTAAGATGCTTGAACAGTATACGAAAGATCCGAACTGCCTGACATCCAAACGTCTTCAGATTGACAAGCGGCTTCGCGGCATGCAGTCACTGACCGTGGGAACCAAAGCCCCCAATATTGTCCTGAACGATTCCGAGGGTATTCTTTTTGATTTAAGCAGCGCTCCTCTCACTGAAGAACGCACGCTGCTACTGTTTTACAGTGCCGGATGCAGCCATTGTACCGACCTGATCCGGGAGTTAAAACCCTGGTATGACGGATTGCCGGCTTTTCAGAAGCCCGAAGTGATAGCCATCAGCCTCGATGATACCGAAGCTGATATTAGAAGCTGGTCCCAGATGATCACAGGACTTCCCGGCTGGAAGCACCTTCGTGCGGAAGGAATCAACAGCCCCGTGGCCAATGACTATTTCTTACTCAGCACCCCGGTCATGATTTTACTCAACAGCAAAACGAAAAATATACTTGCCTTGCCGGCTTCCTTCCGTGAACTAATCAATAACTAATAACCTCATAATATGAATAATCTGCATGTTCTTTTTTTCTTGCTCCTTCTCGGTTTATCGCGGCTTCATGCCCAGAATGTCGGTATCAATGCCGACGGCTCCGTTCCCGATAGTTCGGCCATGCTCGACATAAAATCGACCAGTGCAGGTGTTTTGATCCCCCGTATGACCATTACACAGCGCAATGCCATCACGAACCCAGCCCAGGGGCTGATGATTTTTTGTACCGACTGCGGAGTGAACGGAGCCCTGGCCGTTTATTCGGGCACCCAGTGGAGAAGCTACAAGGACTGTATCACTGAAAGTCCTGTGCAGGGAACGAATATTCCGAATGCGACTTCTATACAGTGGGTCTGGACAAATCCTTCTGCTGAAAACATATCCTTTAAATGGGGAAGCAGCTGGTCTGCAGCAACTTCAGTAGGTGCTTCCCTGGACTATACCGAAACCGGCTTATCCTGCAATACGTCGTATACACGCTATGTATGGGCGCTCACCGGTTGCGGGGTGTCGGACCCAACCACACTTACCGCAACAACACTCAATCCTCCGACTCCTGATACTGCCAAAGGAACGACAAGCCCCACTGAGATTGTCTGGAAATGGAAGGAAATTCCTGATGCACTCGGGTATAAATGGAATTCAACAAACAACTATGCCACAGCAACCGATGTGGGCAATGTATTGAGCTATACACAGTCAGGATTGACAGCTATCACCAGGTACAATGCCTATGTATGGGCTGTACTTTCCTGCGGATACAGCCAGACCCCTGCAACCCTCACCGAAATAACCCCTGCCGGTCCATGCAGTCCGGCAACAGTGGATTACGGAGGAATGACCTACCATACTCTCCTGATCGGAACCAAGTGCTGGCTGCAGGAGAACCTGAATATCGGTACGAAGATCCCTTTAAGTCAGTCCCAGACGAATAACAGCATTCTTGAAAAATATTGTTATAATGATGATGAAGCAAACTGTACGACTTACGGAGGACTTTACCAGTGGAACGAGGCGATGCAGTATGTCACCACCGAAGGTGTGCAGGGGATATGTCCTTCGGGTTGGCATTTCGCAACGAAAAGTGAATGGGATGCATTAGCTACTCTCGCGGGCAACCTGATAACTACCCACGGAGCTCAGGTGCTGAAAGAAGCCGGATTCGCACACTGGGAGTCATCCGGAGGTCTGTCAGGCACAAATGATATCGGATTCACTGTTTTGGGTGCTGGATACGCAGGCCTGACTTACGGATCTCCCTATTTTATATACGCTCAGGAACGTTCAGGTATCTGGACTTCAAAACAGTATGAAGGTGCTGGAAACACCTATGCTTATTCCAATGAATTCTGGTATAACTCATACAGCATTTATGTTAATCAGACGTATCCAAAAACCTTAGGGTTTTCGGTAAGGTGTGTAAAGGATTGACAGACACAACTCTTGAGCAAGAAGATCATGGCATTTAAAAACGATTTAACGCAATCTGAATTAATATGAAAACAGCTATCCTTTCATTCATTTTCCTGCTTGTAACGACAGTGGCAGGTTTTTCCCAAAATGTGGGCATCAATGCCGATGGC
>CAZKCK010000248.1:0-1891 GCA_964550695.1 uncultured Bacteroidales bacterium
TAAAAATTTTATCCTGAGCACCTGTGCTGAGCTTGCCGAAGCATGCCGAAGGATCCTAATTAAAAATTCCTTATTTAAAGTCCTGTGCAAAGTGATTCGCGATAATTTCAATCAATAATTTCCGGTTTACCGGTTTGGGGATATATTCATTGCATCCGGCTTCCATTGCTTTTTCTCTGTCGCCGGCCAGTCCATAGGCTGTTTGTGCAATAATAAAAACCTCCTGATTAAACTGTCTGATTTGTCGGGCAGCTTCATAACCGCTCATCACCGGCATCTGAATATCCATCAGTATCAGGTCGGTGTCGGGGTTATTGCGGCATGCTTCAACGGCTTCGGTTCCTGTTTTTACTTTCAGTATTTGCCTCGCAAACGATGCCATCATGATTCCGCAGAGCATTTCAGATGCTTCATCATCTTCGGCAATGAGTATATTCAGGTTTTTAATATGATTACCAGTGCAGGGATTGGCATCCTTAATAAGAACTTCCTTTTGATCATGTTTGGGATTGTAGGGCAACGTAAAATAAAAACAAGAACCGTTTCCTTCTTCACTATCAACCCATATCTTTCCGCCCAGCATTTCAACATATGATTTTGTGATGGCCAGCCCAAGCCCCGCTCCCTGCCGTGCCATTGCATCTTCAATATCGGCCTGCACAAAGCGTTCAAATATGGCTTCCTGCCTGTCTTTTGCAATGCCGATGCCGGTATCGCGTACAAAAAATTCAAGCTGGTTTGTACAGGTGGATTTAACAGGCTCAACCACCGGTTTCAGTGTGTATCCGATTACGATTGAACCCTGATTTGTATACTTTACGGCATTTTTTACAAGGTTGGTCAGAATGGCATACAATTTTTCGCGGTCAGTATAAACAATGGCTTCATTTACGGGTAAAGTGGTGTGTATAAACTGCTGCAAGCCTTTACTTTGAACTTCGGGCCTGAAAAAAGTATAAATATACTCGAGTTGTTCGTTGATGTTTGATTCTTTTAATTCAACCTTCATCAGTCCTGCTTCAATTTTAGATATATCAATAATATCATTGATGATATTGAGCATTCGTGCGCCGCTTTTTTCAATGATTTTGATATATTCCTGCTGCTGTTCACCAGTAAGTTCAGGTTCTTTCAGCAATTCGGCAAAGCCCAGAATGCCATTCATGGGCGTCCTGATTTCGTGGCTCATATTGGCAAGAAAGGCGCTTTTCAACCTGTCACTCTCCTCTGCTTTTTCTTTTGCCTTTAACAGGGCCTGTTCAAAATGTTTGCGCTCGGTAATATTCTCATGCATCAGCACAAAACGTTCAGGTTTTCCATTGCTGTCGTTCAGCGGGAATAGCAAAGCACGTATCCAGAGCGGCACATCCGGATAATCGGGTGAAGCATCTCTTGGATTGTAATATAAATCGGGCATATGCACCACTTCACCGTTTTTTGCCCGCGCAATAATATTCTGAAGTTCCGCACTTTTTTGTTCAAGGTCGGCAAAAATTGAAAACTCAGGAGGCGGGAGCATCCCAAAAAGCTGCATACATGCCGGGTTTCCGTGTACAGTATAGCCTTCTTTGTCAACAATCTGAATCGAAAGGGGATTCTTGTCAATAATATCATGAAACATAGCTTCTGCGTGCTTGCGCTCGGTAATGTTCTCATGCATCAGCACAATTCTGTCAGGTTTACCATCATTGTCATTCAGCGTAAATCCAACTGCTTTTATCCATACGCTCACATCCGGAAAAGTGGGATCCACATGGTGAACATTGTAATATGAATCAGGAAAATAAACCACATGGCCATCTTTTATCTGTTCAAACAAATCTCCCAGTCCCTGCTTTATAAGTTGAGAATCTTTAAAAATGGAATAATCAGCCGGGGGTTTAAGGCCAAA
>CAZKCK010000248.1:1991-5536 GCA_964550695.1 uncultured Bacteroidales bacterium
CATCCAGTCGTCCCATTCAAGCCTGTTGTTCTGTATATCATATTCCCATACACCGAAACGGGCAGCATCGGCAGCCAGCGACATACGGCGGTTATAATTCAGGATGGTTTCTTCCCATTGTTTCTGTACTGAAATATCACGGGCGGTAGCTATCAGTACATCCTTGCCAAAATACTTGCATTTATTCACGATTACATCTTTGGCAAATACTTCACCGCTTTTACGCACGGCCCAGAATTCGAACCGGGCTGGTTTGCCGGTTGCCGGTACGTCGGCCATTTTTGCCAGAATTTCTTCCATATCATTCCTGCCCGGTGCTGCAACAGTCAAGGGTGACTGACCGATCAGTTCTTCTCTTGAATAGCCGTACATGATTTCGGCACCCTTATTCACATCAATAAAGGTTCCTGACTCATCAATAATATAAATGGCTTCAGTCAGGGTATTGAAAATATCCAGATAGGTCTGCCGGGTCTCATTGAGTATATTATCAGCTTGTTTCTGGATGGTGATATCCCTTGCAGAACCTACTACGCCAATCAGTTCATGATTCTCATTCAACAATGGGGCTTTGTGTACATCCAGAAAGAGGAATTTGCCTTTCACATTGCCAAACTCATCAAACTGCATTTTTCTCATGTGTTGTATGGTAAGGACATCGGAATCAGCACAGATTTCACCAAAGTTATGCCATTCAGCGTTTTCCGGATGCGCATCACGTTCACGCTGAGCAAAAAACATATCTGTCTTTCCGATCGGCTCCTGTGTGTCAACAGCATTCAAAAGGTTCTTACAGATAGCTTTATTAGTAAAAATGAATCTTTTGTTCAAATCCTTTGCCCAGATCATATCGGGCATGTTATCGGCCATAAGCCTGAAGAGGGAGTTTAACTTCAGATATTCCTCCTTGCTTTGTTTCAGAGATTCTTCGGCAATTTTGCGCTCATTCACGTTTCTTCCGCTGAAAATGCATCTGTCGGCGGTGTCAGATTGGCTGCCACACAACACTTTTCCGATTAAATCAAACCATAAATAACTTCCTTCCGGGGTTCTGAGTCTGATTTCCATCTGTCGCATCTTGCTGTCAGCTACCATCAGTTTCAATTCATTCAGTACATTGACAACCTCATCCGGGTGAACAAACTCAATCACATTTTTCCCTATAAAGTCAGAAGGTGAATATCCTACCGCAGTTATAGATTCAGAACAATAGGTTATTGTACCGCTCATATCAGTCAATACAACGGTATCAAACATGTTTTGGGTCACATCATTCAGCAATTGGGTGCTTTTATGAAGTTGCTGCTCAGTAGCAATCAGCGAAGTTATATCGCGTGCAATCCCGAGAATTCCGGTAAATGCATCATATTCATCATATAATGGCACAGCCATGGTATAATGCCACCGCCATGACCCATTTTTATGCCTGATAGCATACCTGATTCCTTCGGGTACCTGTCCTTTATTTGCAAGGGTTGAAATAAACGCTGAAGCACCAGAAAAATAATCAGGATGTACAAATGTCTGATATGATTTCCCTATGACTTCCTCAACAGCATGCCCCAGCACATATATCCATGAATTTGAAACAAAGGTCAAAATTCCTTCAGCATCTGTTTCAAAAATAATATCCTGCCCCTTTTCAGTCAACAAACGGTAATAATCGTTTTTGCTGCTGTGTAAAGCTGTGCTATGCCACACATCAGGGTTTTGGGTACCCTGTCGGGCTTTTAAACTAATGTTTTCCTTACGAAGCTGCTCATTTTCGAGCAGGAGTTCTTTCAGCTTACTTTCCTTTTTAGTTGTCATAATTTATGAATTAAACTATGCATAGTGAAGGTGATTTTATAATTTGAAGTTGAGGCATTTTACAGGAATAAATGTATGAAAGACCTTCAACCTCAATGGCATAATGGCTCACGGAATAAGGTAAATACACCTTCAAAGGCTGGTAAATGATTTTGTTTTGTTCCATGCAGCTATACGGTTATAAAGGTGTTTTACCCGACCCTAACTTGGTCAACGCAAATATAATAAATCAAAACACTGTTGCCAGATTTAACTTGCATTTAATTGGTAAATTCTTTGCCCCATGTTTTTACTGTAACCTGACCCCCTTCATCCGCATAACCCTTGAATTGGTTTATCCGATTGTAAATGAGATTCCTCAGTTGTTTTCGGTCTATCCCTCAATGCGTTTCACCTGCAGCTTATTGCAGGTTTTGAGCAATGAATTATGCAAATCTTTGCAATTATTATGTAACGCCTTTTCGATGGAGAAGGCCTAAATTGCACTGTTTTATGCAGGATTTCTGTTAGAAAAGTTTGAACGACCTGACCTCTTATTTATAAAGTCTTCCTGTGAATTCAAAAACATGCATATGCAACTTGAAATACCCTTTGCTGAAGTCCTCAAAATCATTCATGACTATTATCAGTTAAGGTTATCCCCAAAAAGTGTAAAACAGAATTCAGGTAACCCATACCGATGCAGTGGTAGTGCCTTGCTCACAATAAACTAATCCGAAACAAACTATGTGGTTTTCCAAATCAGCAGAAGCAGTATTAAAAGAACTAAGTGTTGATCCTGCTTATGGTCTTTCTGAAGAAGAGGCAGGCATACTCTTTGGCAAGTTTTGGTTTATGGGTTAGCTTTTTGAGCTACTTGCCAATGTGTTTGACTGCGAAGCATGGGTTTGGGATTGCCGTTTAAACAATATTCCCATCAATATACTCCTGGAATTTCTCTTTATATTGCTCGCTTACAGGGATATATACCTTACCATCGAAAACAATCCTGTTCCGCTCAATTACTGTAATCTTTGCAAGATTAACAATATAAGATCTGTGAACCCGCATAAACCGGTCCGATGGCAATTGTTCTTCCATGCTTTTCATGCTCAACTGGGTAATCACAGGGGTTGTGTTGACCAAATGAATTTTAATATACTCATGCTGGCTTTCAATGTATTTGATGTCATCAAGCCCGATGCGGATAAGTTTATAATCTGATTTTACAAACAGATGATTCGCGGTTGTCCTGACACTTTCCTTCTGATTATTTGCCGTTAATTCAATCAGGTTTTTCACCTTATTGGCCGCTTTCAGGAAATTGGTGAATGTGATAGGTTTTAATAAGTAATCAATGGCTTCAACCCGGAAACCCTCCACGGCATACTCACTGTAAGCTGTTGTGAATACAATATAAGGCTTGTTTGTCAGCGATTTTACAAACTCCATTCCGCTGATATCGGGCATATTAATGTCGATAAACAGGAGCTGAACATTGGTTGAGTCCATGATGCTCATTGCCTCAGAAGCACTTCGGCATTCAGCCACCAATTCCAGGAAAGGGACTTTCTGAATATACCCCGCTATCTTTTTTACTGCCAGCGGTTCATCATCAATGGCTATACAACGTATTTTCATAGTGGGATGGTAAGGTTAACTTCAAATTCACTTTGTTTGTCGGATATATCCAGCCTGTAATCTTGATTGTACAATAAGTTGAGGCTTTTTTTAATATTCTCCAGCCCGATGCCTGG
>CAZKCK010000249.1:0-5527 GCA_964550695.1 uncultured Bacteroidales bacterium
CAAAAACAAAAGAGGAAGCCGCTTCGGCCCAGAGTTGATTGTAAGAATAGATTTCTGTAACCAATGCTGTGACCGTATACACATTGTTCAGTAGTTTTTTGGCTTTTTCAATTTTCTCCAGAGCCGCAGGAATTTCCCAGAACATACCAGTCTGATAAGCAGAATACAATACAGCTCCTTTTAAAACAATATCAGCAAATAAATCCTTATAGGCCACAGCCATTTCGCCATTGTATCTCCAGGCAGCAATACGCAGGTAATAGGTACCAAGGTCCTTCGACCTGTCGAGCAACAACGGCCGAAGATCGGGATATACATTATGTACACGCTCTGGATCGGTATCAATATAACGCAGAATATCAGCCTTTAAACTCGCGTAATATGCCTCTATCATGGCTTTTTTAATCATCGATTTTACATCTGTAGCTTCTTTCAAAGGTTTACTGATGTTTTCTTCATAAGCTTTATCGAACCTCTTTTTTGCACTTGAAACGGATTTGGGAACCAAATAATCAGACAACTTTGAAGACAAGGTATCGATTGTGGCTTTCAGATAATGAGAAACCAGTGTATCACCAGCTTCACCAAGCATGTCATAAAACTTATTGGAACATTTTAAATTCGCTGATTTGCTTTTATCAGGATTGGCCATGCTTTTATATAAAAACCGCTTAATAAGGCCTGATACCCCCTGCTTATAACTATAGCCTGTAATTTTATTCACCAGTGTAGAGTCAAGCTTGCTCTTGAGGCTTTCAATTGTTTTAGAAACAGTGGAATAACCGGTTTTTTCTCCAACCTTGTCCTGCATATCTTTCAACTTCTTGGTATAGGGTTCCAGTTTTTTACCAGCCCAATCACTCAGTTTCCATTTTTCGTTGGCCCATTCTCCAAGCATCGTTATGGCTTCCCAGGCTTTTGTAAGCAGTTCTTCGTTGGTATCATCCATGTACTTTGATGCATTGTTTGCATGCGTCATTAATCCACCCAAAATATGGAGTTTCTCTTCAACAAACACAGCCTTTTCATAGCTTAACTGGCATAAATCCTTATCGGAGCGATAAAAAGCATCCCTGATAATGGCTGTAAATTTTTCATCATTTATTTTATCAATCACACCTATTAACGCTCCTTTCCGCCGGCCTGTTAAATCGGAAAGGTTGACCTTGAATTCAGCAACTTTAAAGCTTTTGCTACTCCCATCTCCGATTTTAATCTTAAACTTTCCATCTTTATCGGTAAAACCCACAAAACCTTTTGCAAGATCGCGGATATTGTCAGCAAATTTCTTCTTATCTTTTTTCATGAGTTCAATGTCACCCATAAAAAACGCTTCATTAAACTTATCGCTTTCAACCACAACGGCAGCATCATAAACATTAATTTTATCGGGTATTGAAGGCAGTTTAAAAGGTTCAATCAATGAATACACATTGCTTTCGAAGGTAAAATGCTTAATAAGTGGAAGAAGTACTTTTACAGGCACGATATCAAAACCAGGTTTTATAATCCGGATTTTGCGCTCAACGGTTTTGTATACAGAAACAAGTGTATGTGCATAATCTTTTGGTCGTTCAGCAGATGCATAATAAACAGTTAAATCAAAAAGTGAAGTAGCGTCCTTGTATTCAAGTGTGCTGCCCAATTCAAGCGATTTGGCTTTGATTAAAGGTGCTTGCAACAAAGCACGGGCCTGTCCTTTTGAATCAGTAATTAATTCTGATTTAATAATTTGCAAATCAGGTTCAGCTTTCCATGTAATACTTTTCCCAACTACCGGGTTCCCTTTTTCATCATTGTATGAAAAAACGGCTATGGTTTGACTTTGACCATCACCAATTAACTGATTGCCTTCAACTTCTACAAATGCCCTTTCCATTTTTTTTGGAGGCTCCGAAGCATTTGACGCAGTTTGATTAGTACTTGGTGGTTGATACTCAAGTAATACAGGTGGCACATAAATAAACACCCCATTTTTGGGCATGGGCAGGTAAGGGGTTTCCATTCCCATCGTCCTGATATTATAATTGGGCACATACTTGGTTTCGTTTTCAGGCGGGCCCAGATAGGCTTTCATAAATCCACCAATTCCGTACAGTTTACCCATCGCATCATTTACTTCCTTACTTTGTTCGTTGGTAAACAATATGGTATTGGGACTTCCTTCCCCTGCTCCAAAATATCCTTCTCCGGCCGATGATATTTCCATTGTCCAGGTTTGGCCACCGGTAATATCTTCGCCTGCATAATTTCCCGGAAGTACATTTCCATTGGGCCCTTCGGTTGCCTTTAAAATTTTGATCTTTGCTTTCCCTTTCACTCCCTGCATTTCAGCAACTATATAAATAAAGTCATCACCTTCTTTTTTGGGCATAATGGTGAAAGGGTTCTCTGTGCCCGACATGATGGTTTCCTTTGCAGCACTCACAGCAATTTCCTGCATTGCAGAGGCGTCACCCGATTTGCCTCCTTTAGATATAAATACTTTCATGAATTTAAACATGAAATAAACCATGCGATGGGCGGCCTTTATGGGTGTACCGAACATCGGTGCAACAATATTGGTGACGGCAACTCCATCCACCATTTTAATATCCAACGGCAGATAAATTCCGGCATTGATCCGCAGCTGGACAGAACCATTAACATGGGTATCAATTTCACCGGAAGAATCGCGGGCTGTAATTGATACAGTAGTATAATCATCACCATCGCCGTTAAGCTCAGGTTTTGCCGGCTGTACGTACAGCCTGAAATTGCCCTGCTGTGCATTGCCCTGAACAACTGTTGTTAAAAGCAGCAGAAATAATGATATAAACTTTAAATAATTAGTTCTCATATTCTTACTGGTTAGTATCGTCAAAATAGTCAGGTATTTTATTGTACTCTTTTTCAACTGCCGATGTTTTGGGCCGGCTCTCAACATATAAGTAGATTCCGCCTCCAATCAGAAGGGCAACAAAAAGGATAATCACAACCATACATCCGGTGCAGCAGCAACCGCGCTTCTTCTTTTTAGGTGGAAGGTTTTGCCCCTGAGGTGCCGCCGGGTTCTGATATGGATTCTGATATGGATTTTGAGGTTGTTGATTCATACTACTTTCTTTTTAATTGTTTAAACCCTGCAAGTATGTTTACCACACATGTTGACAGAAGTACTAAAAAGCCAACTGCGGTGGCTGTATATTTCCAATCGCTGAAGGTCATCGTTGACGCATCTTCAAAAACGAATAACGTAATCAATGCAACAAGCATCAGCAATCCAATCAAAGCCAGTATAATTTTCACATAACGTCTTGCAAAACCACTCAAAAGGATCATTACACCCGGTATCAGGAGTCCAACTGGTTCATCGGTTGACAACGGCGGATACAGAAAAAGCAGACCTGTACCAAAAATTGCCCAGAAAAGCGTCTTGATTCCTGAAAAAGTGGATTCCTGCATTTTTGCATAATCTTCACGATCCTGAATGTCAGTCTGCAGACTTTTATCCAGATAAGCCTGTGATAGTTTTAGAATTGTATCACAATCTTCTTTTTTGCAATACATCACCAACACCTGCCGCCATGAATTGTATACAGAAATAGCTCCTCCATTATTTTTGCGTTTCAGTTTAGCAATTGAAGCCCATGGGAAAAATCCCTCCTGCCCGCTTTGTGCCAGCATGCCGGCTCCTACAGTTGATGCACTGCCTGCAAGAGCCCCGCCAATCACCACCACTTTATTGGCTATTGAAGCCCTGTCACTCATCATTTTATAATAAATTCCTTCGCTGTCAACACTGAAAAGCGTAGGTAAACCTTTGGCAAACATTACGAGCATAATCAAAAAAGTAAGAACCATAAAACCCGCAAACATGGCTCCCATGACTTCAAGAAACATCGGGATTTCCTTATCATTTTCAGATTTAATTAATACTATCAGCACAAGATAGGTCAACAGGCCAATGCTGATGCCCCAGACTTTTGCAAAATCTTTCCAGATGATGGGGTTAAACAGCAACTTAATTTTGATTTCCCATTTAAATTCTTGGTTGAATGGCAATTGCTTAATTTTTACCGTATCAGTTTGTTGGATTGGTACGCTGGCAGAAGTCCCGGATGTGACGGCATCAACAGTTTGCACCTGTTGCTTCCCGCATCGGGGACAAAACTTGGGAATTTGAGCCAATTTATAACCACATTCATGACAAAAATTCATAATATCCTATTTTATAATAATTTGTAACCACACTTACTACAAAACCTGGCACCCGGTTTTAAAGATACACCGCACTTTGGACAAAATTTGGGCGAAAAATTAGTATTCTGAGTTTGGTCTATTGGGGGCGCAGATGGAATACTAACAGATTGGAATGCTGAATTTTCATACAGTTCCTTTTTGATTTTGCGGATCTTTTTACGCTTTGAAAAAAAACGAAATAAGATTACTAAAACAATGATTAACAGTATAGAGCCACCAATAATAATTGCCATCCTGGTTGTTACAAAACCAGTCCACCAATTACGCTCAACAACCTTGCTTTCGATTTCTGTCATTTGTACTCCTGGCGAGTTTTCAGCAATTTTATTCCATTGTTGATTTATAGCTAAAGTATCAATGTTTGTTCTTGTAATGATGGCTTGATGGTTTGATACAATTTTTTCACCTTGTTGAATTTCAACTATTTCACCTGATTTACTGAACTGAAAATCAACAGAACCTTCAAGCAAATTCAACGTTGTTGAAGATGAAGAAACATCAAGTGTGAATGCAGTTCCTTTCAACACGAGGGTTTCATACACCAATTCAATCACAACTTCACCGGGGCCACGGCTATGGCCATTGAATTTAACGGAGCCTTCGGTGATTTTTAACCTGATTTTTCCCGCCTCGTCACTAACCACCAATAATTTTGTATTGGGTCCGGCGGTAAGAAGTCCGTTGGGAATAATGCTCATGGTGAACAATCCGCCAACTTTTGTCTGATACGTAAAACCTTTGTAACCATTATAGGATTGCATGTAAGAATCGCGTTTGATTTTTTGGCCATTCGCATTCGTTATCTCCACTGAATCATTCATGCGGATGATGCTGCACAGCGTTATTTGCTTTTTTACCAGGCTTCCGGTTCCGCCGCAGTGTTTTGTCGCATTGCCATATCTGGCCGCAGGAATCCCTTTGATAAGAACATCAGGATCACCTTCTGAAATCGTAAAAGTATTCGGCCCACAACAAATTGCCTGTATTCCTCCATCACCCTTACGGGCAGCGCGAAAACCATTAATCATTACATCGGGTGAACCCGTGTTAATTGTGCCTGCCACAGGATGCGGGCATCCCTTGCATCCATGGGCATCGGCAGGGCAATAAGCATAGCTGCCAACATGCGCATACTCTTTTGAATCAACAGTAGTTACATCAATCTCTTTCTGAAGTTTATTGCCTTCATAATCAGTAACAGTCAGTATAATTTTATTGGCTCCTATTGTATTAAATATTGGTGCTGAAACGGGACCGGTGGCAGGATTAAACGTGGCTGTTCCAC
>CAZKCK010000250.1:0-5507 GCA_964550695.1 uncultured Bacteroidales bacterium
GGGAATATTATATGCAATACATCACCCCTTCGGTGAATTATTTCAGCTTTTTGCGGCCCTTAAATGAACTTCAGATTGCTTCGTTGTTTGCCGGATTTACGCAGTATCATCAGGTTTTCAGGAGCTGCAATGCCGGGAGCAAGACCGATTCATGGTGTGGAAACTGCCCCAAATGCCTGTTTGTGTTCACCATACTCAGTCCGTTTGTGAAGCATACTGCGCTTTGCAAAATTTTTGGAAAAGACCTGTTCAGCGATGTAAAACTAATTGGATTTCTGGATGAACTGACGGGAATGACAAGCGTAAAACCCTTTGAATGTGTTGGTACTGTGAATGAAGTGAATGCTGCTTTGCAATATGTTAGTTTTCAGCCTGACTATGCAGCGCTTCCCTTAATCAATCATTTCAGGAAATCCATGACGAGCGGGCAAACGGATGAAACTGACTTAACCCATTTAATGAAGAAGCTGGAACCTGATCATTTTCTGAATACCTGCGAATTAAATATTCTGAAGGAGGTTTTACATGTTTGAGATACTGGATGATATCATACTGAACAAACGTGTGCTGATCCTTGGTTTCGGACGCGAGGGAAAAGCCCTGTACTTTTTTTTACACAAACGTTATCCGCAACAAAAATTCTGGATTGCTGACCGTAATCCTGATGCTGATGTAATTCAATTGATTGAATCAGAAGGCGAAACAGGATTGATTATTGGTGAAAATTACCTTGATGAACTCGATTCATTTGATCTGGTGGTTAAAACGCCGGGTATCCCGTTGCGCGATTTGCCGGGCAGGATGGATCTTTCAAAACTTACTTCACAAACGAATCTTTTTTTACAGCTTTTTTCAAATCAGATCATCGGCATTACCGGGACGAAGGGAAAGAGCACAACCAGCAGCCTCATTTACCATATCATCAGGCAGTTTACCGATGATGTGGTGCTGGTGGGCAATATCGGGGTTCCTCCTTTTGAGATTGTGAATGAAATCGGTCCGCAAACACGCATCGTTTTTGAAATGTCGTCGCATCAGCTTGAATCAGTTACAGTTTCACCGCATATTGCCATCCTGCTCAATATTTATCAGGAGCATCTGGATCATTACAATTCTTACGCTGATTATCAACTGGCCAAATACAAGATAGCAGAATTTCAGCAGAGCGGCGACCTGTTTATTTACAATACCGGTGATGAACGCATCGGTAATTTAATGAATCAGTTTCAGGTTCAGCACAATTGTTACGGGTTTGGCTATGCGCCTGACGGCAGGAATCAGGCCTGGCTGAACAATGGGCAGATTGTGATTGGCAACCGGAAGACCGGAAATGAATTCAGGATTGACCGTGAGCACGGTACAATGCTCAAAGGCGAGCATAACCTGCTGAATGTGATGGCAGCAGTTGCCGCAGTTCTTGAAACGGGTATCCCCGAGGAAGTAATCGTGGCAGCTTTAGCAACTTTTAAGGGGCTGGAACACCGGATTGAATATGTGGGATGCTTCGGCGGGAAAAATTATTACAACGATTCAATTTCAACCATCCCCGAAGCCACTATACAGGCTGTGAAAGCCCTTGGAAAGGTGGATACGCTCATTCTTGGCGGTTACGACAGGATGATTGACTATGCACACCTGGCTGAATTCCTTGCTGCCTCATCAATCAGCAACCTGCTCTTTACAGGGGATGCCGGTAAACGCATGATGGAACTGTATCACCATTATCCTTCAGGTTCAAATGCCATTTTTATGGCTGATTTTGATGCTTTGGTAAATGAAGCAATAGAACTTACGCCCGCGGGAGGTTGCTGCCTGTTATCGCCGGCTGCTGCCAGCTATGGTTTCTTTAAAAACTTTGAGGAAAGGGGCAGGCGCTTTAAGAAACTGGTTTGCGAAACAAAGTAATC
Source organism: uncultured Bacteroidales bacterium (assembly GCA_964550695.1). GTDB lineage: Bacteria > Bacteroidota > Bacteroidia > Bacteroidales > TTA-H9 > CAZKCK01. The sequence goes on from CAZKCK010000250.1 coordinate 1,908, forward strand.
TGAATTTCGATTTACTTTTCAATTGCAATTCCCAACTGTCTGACCATGAAATCGCGGATGAGCGGTTCAGAAAGTTTCACGGTACTGGCTGCCCAGCCAATCATAATACTTGTGATTTCATTTTTCGGAAGCTGGTAAGGTATTGATGATTTGCGCAGCCTGTCGGTTAGCTTGTAGAGGGTAATGGCAGCAGAAACCGAGATATTGAAACTCTCGGTAAACCCGTACATCGGAATTTTTACAAACGCATCAGCATGTGCAAGGGCATAATCACTGATGCCTTCGAGTTCGGTGCCAAATACCAGTGCTGTCTTTTGATCAAGAGGCAGTTCATCAATCATGCAGTCATTTTTGTGGGGAGTGGTGGCCACAATCCTGTATCCCTTGCTTTTAAGTGCATCAAAAGTTGATTTGGTATCAGAATAAGTATGCAGGGTCAGCCATTTTGAAGAACCAAGTGCAATATCGGGGTTTACCTGATAGCGGTTCTTCTGCTCAATGATATGCACGTCCTGTATGCCGAAACAATCGCAGGTGCGCAGCACTGCACTGGCGTTGTGCGGCTGGAAAATGTCTTCGAGCACAATGGTAAGATGTCTGGTTCGTGCCTGAATGATATCAGCAAATTTCTGCTGTTTGTTTTCAGAAACAAAACCCAGCAGGTAGTGTAACAACTGTTCTTCCTGCAAATCATTCAATAAGGATAGCGGCTGCATATGCACATAATATTTTGGCAAAGGTCTTAAATTGAACCGAAACAGAACAATACTTTATGCGTAACCCGAAACTTTTTTGCTAAATTCTTGTTTTACATATGAATGTTTAAAATTAATATTATGCTTAAAAAATTCTTATATACTTTGTTTGTTGTCATGCTATTCATGGCGAACAATCTGAAAGCTCAGGACAATGCCGGAACCGGCTGGGATGTGGTTTTTTCAAAACTTTCTGAAAACCAGTTAACAGGTCAGTCAACGCAACGGCCGCTTGGGTATGCTTATGATGCACTTGCACCGTACATCGATGCCAAAACCATGGAAATCCATTATTCAAAGCATCACGCTGCCTATACTAAAAACATGAATGATGCTGCTTCGGGTGCTGAATTTACTTCAAAACCGCTGTTCAGTATTTTTAATGATATGGCTAAATATCCTGCTGCGCTGCGCAACAATGCCGGTGGGTATTACAATCATCTGTTGTTCTGGACCATCATGGCACCAAATGCCGGAGGGCAGCCAACGGGTTCGTTGCTGGGTGCAATCAATCAGTCGTTCGGAAGTTTTGATAAATTTAAGGAAGCCTTTTCAACTGCTGCAAAAAAACAGTTCGGCAGTGGCTGGGCCTGGTTATCAGTGGGCCGTGACGGCGAATTATTTGTTTCTTCTACCTCCAATCAGGACAATCCTTTTATGAGTACCACCGAAAAACAGGGTATTCCGGTACTTGCCATCGATGTTTGGGAACATGCCTATTACCTAAATTATCAAAACAAACGTGCTGATTATGTGGATGCTTTCTGGAATGTGATTAACTGGAACGAAGTATCCAGAAGGTATGAAGAAGCCCAGCGCATCATCAGATAACAAAGTAAAAACGGAAGGCTCAGGGCATTGCGTTTTTATTTCGGAATGCTGCAATAATTTGCATTTTCAGTCGTATATTTGCTGTGTAATTCTAAAATGAATTGTTATGACGAAAGAAAAATCTCAGGTTAAAGAAAACAAAAAGGAACCGACAAAATCGCTGAAAGAAAAGCGTGAAGCTAAAAAAGAAAAGCGCGAGAATAAGAAAAAGGCCTGATCTTTTTCAGTTTTATTCGTTGTATGGTTCCCGCAGAAGGAGCTTTCATTTTAACAATGAATAGCTTTCATGTTTAAAATGTTTTGTACCCGCTGAAGGGTAAAATAACCGAAAATCCGGCAAGTATATATACCTGCCGGATTTTTTTTGTGATTGAACCATGAGAAACCCGGTGGTTGTTTTTTACGCAGTAATTCCCGTGTTTACAATTATATGCCTGACTGCGTGGCCGTAGTGGTATCTGAGATTTTCCCGTCGCTGGTAAATTCGCTGATCTGGTTTAACAGTTCAATCGATTTTATGACCGGCGTCCATTCTTTTCCGCTAAAAATCATTTTAAACCATTTCTTTCCGGCGTTTTTACTGCTTATGTTGATAAACAACCAGACTGCAACAAAGGTAAAAACCAGTGTAACCAGTGCGTTAACCATTAAAAGTGCGGTATTTTGGCTTTTAAACATGCCTGTATGCAAATAAAAGGTGGTCCATACCGGGAGTTGCAGAATGAGGATACGGGTAACCCAAAGGGTGGATGATCGTAATTCTGATAACCTGGCTTGTGTTTTGAGAATCTGTTCACTGATGTTTAATTGATGTATCAGGATGAGCTGATAGAGGTAAATTCCGATGGCAAGCTTGGTCAGCAGCACCTGAATGCCGGCTGAAATGAGGAAAAACAGATTGGCTGCCGTGAATGATCTGATGATTAATACGTCAACGAACAGCACCCAGACGATCCCCAGTATGATTGCAACCAGTTTAATGGGTTTCATCGGGGCCAGCAAAGAGTGCACTTTGAGCCGGGTGATTTCTTCAGCATTTTTTTTGTGAAAAAGCAGCTGTTGATCCAGCTTTGTGTCGTATGATTTCCAGAGATTTATAATGTCAGTATTTTCCATTTGAGAGTAGGGATTAGGTTGAGAATTTTTGTTTTAAAACGGCCTTGATCCGGCTGATTTTTGTAGCCACATTGGTTTCGGTAATGCCGATGATTTCGGCAATTTCTTTATGGCTTTTTTCATCAAGGTAAAGCAGCATCAGCGCTTTGTCGAGTTCTTTCAGTTCAGCGATAAATTGCTGTAACCGCTGAATGTTTCGTTCAGTTTCATCTGATGCGGGCGATTCGGGAAGATTCAGGATGCTTTCAGTGAGCGGGAAGGAGGTTTCCTTTTTACGGATTTCTTTGCGGTACGATGAAATAGCAACATTTAAGGCAATCCGGTAAATCCAGGTTGAGTATCTGAACTGGCTATTGTAGTGATCGAACGATTTCCACAACTGTAGAATGATTTCCTGAACAAGGTCATTCCTGCGCTCAGCATCTTTACAGTAGGAATTGGCTACCTTGTAAATGATTCCTTTGTGATCATTCACAATCCCAAGAAAAATTTCAGGTTTGTCGTCAGGTTTCATCTGATTGCATTGTTATAGGAACAGTGTGTAAGTAATGGGTTTTCATGTTAAGTCAAATTTGTGTATTGCCATCACAGAAGCGTGATTTCAGTTCCATTATTCGCACAATGTTATAAAAAATCACAACGGTAGGGAGAAGAATTTTTAATTTTTAATGTTGAATTTTTAATGACCCTCCATTGTTAAATTTTCCTGGTTACCCGGATATGCATGTCAGGTTGAGGATTCTGCCCGTCATGATGAGGATTCTGCATGTGAGGTTGAGGATTCTGCATGTGAGGTTAAGGATTCTGCATGTGAGGTTAAGGATTCTGCACGTCATGATGAGGATTCTGCATGTGAGGTTAAGGATTCTGCATGTGAGGTTGAGTATTCTGCACGTCA
>CAZKCK010000251.1:0-2403 GCA_964550695.1 uncultured Bacteroidales bacterium
TGTGGGAATTCGGTGACGGAACAACCTCAACCGAAATGAACCCTGTACATACCTATGCAACTGAGGGAATCTATGACGTTATACTTACAGCCACAAACGCAAATGGCAGCAGTTCAGTATCAACAGTGGCCTTTGTAACCGCTACCGAATTAACAGACGCCTTATTGCAGGGCGGTGCATGGAAAGTACGTCCGGAAGAAAAATCAGTATTTGTTGGCCCGGGCCTTGGCAACGCCTCATGGTGGGCATTACCAAAAAGCAATCTGACTTCCGGAACCGGAACTGATGACTGGACTTGTTTGGCTGATGATGAATTCACATTCGCCAGTGGAGTGTTTACGTATGACACCAAAGGGTCTGCCCGTAACGATGGTTATTTCGGTGGTACAAACGGATGTATTGATGATGCAACCATTGCTGCCAGCGGAAATGGTGCAGCATTCGGCTCTAACACACATTCATATGTTTTAACACCTGCAGGAAAGAGCATGAATGCCCGTCCGATTATCACTTTGACAAATGGTGCTACAGGCGCAGCTTTCATTGGATTCTATAAAGGTTACTATGGTGGTGAAAACATGGATGGCGCAAACGCTCCCAATGGAGGTTCATCAACCAATGTGTATGAAGTAATGGGATATGCCAATACAGGCTTTAAAGAATACCTGTTCATTTCAGTCGACATTTCAGCCGACCATTCAGGTTCTGCAGCCTGGTCAGTGATACTGGAGAGATAGTTCCGGAATATATTGCAATCAAAAATGGATCAAGGGTGAGCGGGTTTTCAGCTCGCTCTTGATCTTTTTGTTTTTTAATAGTTTCTCAGAATAAAGACAATATGATGAAAAAAATAGCTATACTATTCTTGTTAATTTGCATCACTGCCTTTGGCTTCTCCCAAAACAAAAATGTTTCAGGTAAAGTTACTGATGCTGATGGAAGCGGAATCCCCGGAGTTACTGTACAGTTGGTCGGGACCACAACAGGCACCACTACCGATATTGATGGCAATTATCATATCAGTGTTGCTGATGGAATACTCAGATTCAGATTTGTGGGATTTATCACACAGGATATAAAGTTCACAAACCAACCCACCATTGATGTTGTATTACTGGAAGATACCAAACTGCTGGGTGAAGTTGTAATTGTTGGGTATGGAACACAGAAAAAGAAAGACCTGACCACAGCAGTTGCAATTGTTGATGAAAAAGAGCTCAAAGACAGACCGATAGTTTCTGCAGTTCAGGCCTTGCAGGGAAAAGCAGCAGGTGTACAGGTGGTGCAGCCTTCCGGAAAACCGGGATCGGGAATTTCAGTTCGTGTGAGGGGCGCAACTTCGGTACTGGCCGGCAATGAACCGCTGTATGTGGTGGATGGTGTTCCCACTACTGATGTCAAAGGGCTTAGTCCGTCTGATATCGCCACCATGAGTGTTTTAAAGGATGCTTCATCTTCCGCCATTTATGGTGCGAGGGCTGCCAACGGGGTAGTTTTGATTACAACCAAACGCGGTAAGGAAAATACGCCGGTCATTAATTTCAGCACCTATTTTGGCGTGTCCAAACTGCGTAAGACGATCGATGTACTCAATACCAAACAATACCGTGACCTCATGGAAGAAATTATGCCCGGCGGACTTGACCCGGCTGCAACAGATTTTAATAACTGGAGCGATCTGGTTTTTGGTACCGGGTACAACCAATCCTATAATTTCTCAGTTTCAGGCGGTGATAACAAATCAAAATATTTCATTTCAGGAGGTTATCTCAGCGATCAGGGGATAGTTGCTCCGGCACGTTTCGACAGAATATCACTACGGGTAAATCTTGATAACGAAGTCAAGCCCTGGCTAAAAATCGGAACAAGTTTCAACCTGAACAACGGACGCACAAAGGATACACCTGACAATGCCAGCTCCGGGCGTGGCGGGGTAATCATGAGCACATTGAATACGCCCCCGTTCCTGAATGTATACAAAGACGACGGCAGTGGTTGGTACGATCCGAACCCTTTCCAACCTTCATGGGAAAATCCGATAGCATATATGGAAGGTCCTGATCAGGAATCGATTGACAGACAACTATTTGGAAATGTAAGTGCTGAAGCCAGGCTTCAGAAAGGCTTATTCTTTAAGACAAGATTCGGGGTTGACCTCAATACCCACATGTGGGATTATTATCTTGACCCATTTAAAACAACTTACGGACGCCAGCAAAACGGAATCGGACGTTCCGACAAATTCAATGCCAACACCTGGCTCTGGGAAAACACCATCGACTATGCTTACACACATGGATTCCATAAAATGACCGCCCTTGCCGGCAGCAGTATTCAGAAATATAAAGGCAGCGATTCCTATATTTCCGGAAATGACTTCCCGTCAGATGTTTCTGTAAAAAC
>CAZKCK010000251.1:2503-5463 GCA_964550695.1 uncultured Bacteroidales bacterium
CAATATGGATTGTATTCATACTATCGCCGGGCTCAGACCAATCCGCTTTCAGGACCCGGGATTTATGTGCAGAGCCTCGGAAATCCTGACCTGCGGTGGGAAACTACTGCCCAGACAAATCTGGGTTTTGATCTTACGATGTTCAACTCAAGGGTAACTGTAAATTTTGATGCCTATTACAAAAAAACAAGTGATGTGCTGCTGAATGTACAATTAGGCTCTCAGGTAAATATCGATCACATCATGACCAATGCCGGCGAAATCGAAAACAAAGGGATTGAGTTAAATATCAACACCATAAATGTTGATAAAAAATTAAAATGGTCGTCTGATTTCAATATTTCATTCAATAAAAATAAAATTACCAGACTTGATTATACCGATATTTATACATTTGGCCGTATTTATAGTAATAACCAGGATGTTATACGTATGGAGGCAGGCCTTCCACTTGGCTCATTCTATGGATATATCTCCGAAGGTGTAGATCCTGAAACAGGTGATATTAAATATAAAGACCTGAACAACAATGGAATATTTGATACACGTGACCGCACAATCATTGGCAACGGACAACCCGATTTTACGTTCGGTTTTACCAATAACCTCAGCTATGCAAGATTTGATCTGAACGTGTTTTTTCAGGGTAGCTATGGCAATGATATTTACAATGCCACACGCATTGACCTTGAAGGAATGTTTGACAGCAAAAACCAGTCGGTGGATGTAATGCGCCGCTGGACTCCCGAAAATACCATCACCGATATTCCGAGAGCTATTGGAGGTGGCAATGTTGACAATGTACGCAATTCGTCACGTTTTGTTGAAGATGGATCTTATGTGAGACTAAAGTCAATAACCTTGTCGTACAAACTACTTGAGAACAATTCCCGTTTTAAAGCCATCAGGAAACTGTCGCTCTATGTTACAGGCCAGAATTTAATTACGCTGACCAACTACAGCGGCTTCGATCCTGAAGTAAATGCATTCGGTAACAGTGCCACTGAATTGGGCATTGATTACGGAACCTATCCTCAGGCAAGATCATTGATACTCGGAATTAATGTTGAATTTTAAAAAATGACAGTCATGAAAAATACGATAAAACTACTGTTTGCCATTCTGCTGATTACTTCATTTTACGCCTGCGAGAAGTTTCTGGATGTTAAGCCCCAGAACAACGGCATTGCTGTTGAAAACAACGCAGGTGATTCGGCTATCTATAAATCAGCAAGTGAAGTTGAAGCAGCACTGGATGGCGTGTATGCCGATTTTAAAAATGAATATTTTGAACTCGACTATTTTGTAAATGCTGATGCGCAATCTGATGATGCATACGCAGGGGCTGATAATCCTGCCAATTTTCAGATTGATGATTACAACATTGACGCAACCAACTCCAATGTGAGCCGCGATTGGTCGTACCTTTACAAAACAATCGGAAAAGCCAATACTGTGATAAATAATGTAGATATGGTAAGCGATCCGGAACTTTCAACAGCAAGAAAAGCTGAAATAAAGGCCGAAGCTTCGTTTATGCGTGCGTTTATGTATTTCCAACTGGTGCAGCTATGGGGCGATGTACCCTTGCAGCTAAAGGAAGTTAAAGCAATCAGCGCAGAACTTTTACCAGAAATTTATCCGATTCTTTTCCCTCCACGGGTGCCTATGGCCGAGGTTTATACCCAGATTATTGCTGACCTTGAAACTGCGCTGGGTGGAGTTAAAGTATCCCGTGAACACAAAGGATTTATTACCACTGGCACTGTAAATGCTGTACTTGCAAAAGTTTATGCCACACAAGAACCACACGACTGGGATAAAGTACTGAAATATTGCAATGACGTTATCGCTGGACCCTACAACCTGCTGCCATCGTATGATCAATTGTGGGACAACACTGTAGAAAATACAGCAGAGTCAATTTTTGAAATCAACTACAACGGTACCATCACTGATGGCAACTGGGGCGCAAGTATGTTCAGGGGTCTCGACTGGAAAAAATTCAATATCCCGTCAAATGATTTGGTGAAAGCCTTTGACGATGAAAATGATGCAATCAGGAAAAATTCATCCATTATTTTTCAGGATGTATCTGGCAAATGGTCTGACAATCACTGGCCACAAACCAATTATCCTTTCCTGAACAAATACCGGACTTTTACGGAAGGCAGTCCGCAAAACTATATATTTATCAGGCTTGCTGATATCATGTTGTTAAAAGCTGAAGCCCTCAACGAAAAAGGAGATGTTTCCGGTGCTGCAGACCTTGTAAACCAGATACGTACCCGTGTAAGCTTACCCAATACACCCGCTGCCGATCAGGCATCGATGCGTCTGGCCATTGAGAAGGAAAGAAGGCTGGAGCTGGCTTTTGAAGGTCATCGGTGGTTTGACCTGAAACGAACCGGCAGAGCTATTGAAGTCATCAACAACGCCAAGGGTGCTGATGGACAAAACCTTGGATATCAACTAAATCAAAACAGATTGTTGTGGCCCATTCCGCAGACAGAACTGGATAAAAATAGTAAATTGACACAAAATACCGGCTACTAATTTTTAATCTTAAAATGAACACAGAAACTGGTATTCCTGTTTCTTTATTCATATAGTTTTGTATTGAAGTATTTTTGAAAAGGACATAAAATGCCTGTGAAAACGTTTTCGCAGTTTACAGGCATTTATGTCTTTTTTATTAAAACGGATAAACAAAAAAAAATCATTATTCAATTAATCAAAATATATGCAATATTGCTTATGGCCCATCCGAAGATGAATCCCATGTAAAAGCTTATATGAGTTTTTTTCCACGAAGAAATAATGAATTTATCAAGAAATCTGATGGCAGTAACCTAAAGCTAACTTTAATTGCTGACATTAATTTATCTGATATTAACAATAAAGACAAGATACCTGAGGTTAAGTTTTTTGAATCTGACCAATATGAACATCAGGAATAT
>CAZKCK010000252.1:0-5433 GCA_964550695.1 uncultured Bacteroidales bacterium
TAAGTGGCATGAAACGGGTTGTTGGAAACTGATTTTACCATCGGCCCAGGCTTTTTCGATTGCACACCAGGCAATACCATCGGTAAAATTGGTAAAAGCCTACTCGCAACCATTTACCGGGGGCGTGGTATAACTGCCAGTAACATCATAATCAAACACTCTGTTTTGTTCAGTTTCGCGTATGCCCTGTTCGGTCATGCAGGGTTTTACATAGTGCATAATATCTTCAATAACTGAAATTTCCTCATCGGTAAGCGGAGCCCCTGATTCACCCTCAACACAGCAGGCCCCTTTCCACATTCTCAAATCCTCACATTCCCCCATCCGTTTCCGGAGTTCTGAAGGGTATTCCTTCTTTGCGGCAGATATCCATGGCAACTTTTCGTCCGGTCATCAGACCTGCGGGTAAGCCACCTCCGGGTTGTACCCATTGCCCTGCCATGTAAAAGTTACCGAGACCTTTCAGCGTATTGTTCATGGGTTTAAGCCCTACCGAAGGTGTCAGCAGCCAGCCTTCCATGCTGCCCTTCCAGTTGTTGGTATACCTGATGACGGTGGCAGGTGTGCTTACGTCTGTCATTTCGATCTCGTCAGCCAGCGGCCCCAGCACTTTCTCAATTTCTTCCACAATGGCTTCACCAATTCTCTTCTTGGCCGAAACATAGGCCTGGTAATTTGATTTGCGGAGGTTGGTCCAGTAGGCATGATTATAGGTTCCGATGAAGGTCCGGATCAGGGTGCTGCCGGCGGGTGACAGTGTAGGATCAAAATTGTGTACAGTCAGGCCGAAAGCAGTGCATAATGTATCATCATCAATGCGGATGGGTTCCTTCAGTTCAACTACCTGATTGGCTGTGTTCAGATTGTTAAATACTTTTCTTACGCCAAGCGAAACCTGAATATACGACGGGAACAGGGCAAGACTGTCATAAGCCTTTTTCAGCGCGGGTCCGGTGAATCGGCCACCAAGCATATTGTTGAGTGTGTCATATCCATCGGCAGCCGAAACTACATAGTCAGCATATTCGGTGGTGCCATCTTCGGTAACAATACCGGTTGCCTTGCCATTTTCGGTCAGTATGGTTTTCACCCTTTTGTTAAAATGTATCACTCCCCCGCGTTTTCTGTACGCGGATTCAATTCCGGCAATCAGTTTCAACGAGCCGCCGAGCGGATAGCCTGTTTCACGGTTATGCATCCATGCAAGTGTAAACATACTGAAGAATACTGCCATATCGGGCATAAAAAGGCTTCCGATGGCCTTGCGGAGGGTGGGATTCTTAAACTTCTGTGCATATTCCTTTTCGGTCATTTTCATGTATTTGTTCAGCACGCCAAATTTTGAAAATGAACCCACTATGAACCTGATATTTTGAAATGTATTGGCTACAAAAGTGTTTTTGAGTTTGGGCAGGTGAATGCCAGCCAGAAGGTGAAGCGTTTTGGTAAAATCGCGTATGGCCGCTGCATCTTCGGGTGCCTTCTGCAACAGTTCGGCTTCCAGTTTATGTATGTCGGTATAAAACACAATCTGTTTACCGTCGGCGCTGTGGTAGGTGGTATAGACGTCATGATCCACAAAATCAAACTGTTTTAAGTCCACTATTTCCTGCCAGGTAGGATAAAGGTAGCTTTTGGGTGAAGAGCCCACAAGCCAGTGGATACAACCTTCAACCGTGTATCCGCCACGTTTCCATCCGGTGCATAAACCTCCTGCAATTGAATGCAACTCAAAAATGCGGGTTTCAAAACCATTGGCCTGCAAATAGCTTCCGGTAGCCAGTCCGGCGATACCGGCACCCACAATAATAACTTTTCCAGCCATAATCCTTATTTTTTATAAAAGTTCATTTCTTTCATATACCTGTATGCCCTTTCGGGCATAAAAAAACGAATATCCTTGCCTTTACGTACCGAATCACGGATAAAACTCGACGAAACTTCAAGCAGGGGCGCCTCTGATATCCTTACATTGCGATGTGCGGCAAAACCGCCGCCCTCGTAGCCCGGACGGGCATACACATATACTTCATACTGGTCAAGGATCGCTTCAGGGTTTTTCCATTTATGGAACGACTCCAGATTATCGCCTCCAACAATCAGTACAAAATGCCTTAACGGGTATTTTTCAGTCAGATAGGTAAGTGTATGGATGGTGTAGGAGGGTTTGGGCATTCTGAATTCTATGTCGCAGGCCTGAAAACCATTGAAGTCATTAATGGCCAGATTTACCATCTCAAGCCGGTGATGATCGTCAAGCAATCCCTTTTTGGGTTTTAACGGGTTGTGAGGCGATACCACAAACCAGATTTCGCTCAAATCAGTATATTCGAGCAGGTAGTTGGCAAGCATCATATGCCCGTTGTGAACGGGATTAAATGAGCCAAAAAACAGGCCTGTTTTCTGAATTCCTGAAGGCATATTAATAAACTCTGATGATTTCGCTGTAACGGTAGCAATCGGTCACATGATCGTTTACAAGGCCTGCAGCCTGCATAAAGGCGTACACAATGGTGGAGCCAACGAATTTGAATCCGCGCTTTTCCATGTCTTTGCTCACTTTGTCTGACAGCGGTGTGCGGGCAGGGATTTCCTTCAGGCTGGTAAAAGTATTCACCACGGGTTTACCATCCACAAAGCCCCAGATATAGCTGTCGAACGTGCCGAATTCTTCCCTTATTTTGATAAATGCCTTTGCATTGGTAATGGTGGCAAGTATTTTCAGGCGGTTACGGATAATACCCGCATCATTCATCAGTTCCTGAACCTTGGCTTCATCATACAATGCGATCTTTTCAAAATCAAAATTATCGAGGGCTTTTCTGAAATTTTCACGTTTATTGATGATGGTACGCCAGCTCAATCCGGCCTGAAAGGCATCCAGAATGATGAATTCAAACAGGCGGAGGTCATCGTGCAGCGGCACGCCCCATTCATGGTCATGATAGGCGTTCATCAGTTCATGGTCCTGCGGCCAGGCGCATCGTATTATCATGGTTTTTTATGACAAAGGTAATAAAAACGGATTCAATCAACACGTTGAATATATCCCCCGATGAAGGCATTTTATCACCGAACATTTGATAAAAAAATGCTTGTTGGCGGAAATCGAAAATTTTCAGCATCCCTTCTTTACCGGATAGCAACCAATAAAATCTCCGTTTGTGAAAACCGTAAAGGAAATTTCCAATTCAAAACTTCCAACTCAAAATTCACCATTTTATCCATGATTCTTTTGCGCAATATTGCATTTTGAAGTGTATCTTTGTGGATAATCAACCTCTGAGAAAGTATGCGATACCGAAATATTTTACTGCTTTTATTCCTGCTGTTTCCTGTTTTAACCGGAATGGCTCAGAGTAAAGTAGTTGACAGCCTGAAAAAAGCATTAATCAAGGCAAATGGCACCGTTAAGGTTGACGTTTTAAACAATCTGGCCTGGGAAATCAAATATTCGGAAACCGGAAAAGCATTCAGTTTATCAGAAGAGGCTCTCCAACTGGCTGAAAGCCTGAAATATGCAAAGGGTCAGGCAATTGCTTACCGCAACCTCAGCGGACTTGAAAACCTCACAGGCAGTTACCAAAAATCAATACAACACGCAAAACTGGGATTGGCACTTGCTCTCAGGGCTGAAGATAAGTACACCGCAGGCAAACTTTACAATATACTCGGGATTGACTACCGCGAGACTAAAAAATTTACGGAATGCTCAGAAAACTTTAACAATGCCCTCCAGATTTTTAATCAGATTGCTGATTCGGCTGAGATTACCGGTGTGTTGAACAATATTGCATTGTTGTATCAGGATATCAATGATATTGACAGGACGCTGGAGACCTTCTTCAGTGTACTGACCATCGAAGAAAGACGCGGCAATGTGCCGGGACTGGCACGGACCTATAACAATGTCGGGAATCAGTATTTTGCCATGGAAAAGTATGATAAAGCCATTGAATTCTATCAAAAGGGTGTAGATTTCAGCCGCCAGGCCGGTTCTGACCGGTTTGAGTCAGGGTCCTTACACGGAATTGCGGCAACCTATTCAGATATGGGGAAACCGGATAGCGCATTAAAGTATTTTCAGAAAGCAATTGAAATTAATGTCAAAAACGATTATAAAGGCTGGTTGGCAAATAATTATACCCGACTTGCTGAATTATATAAGGTTCAGTTAAACCAACCTGCAAAATTTCTTGAATACCTTGATAAAGCTGCTGACATCTATAAAACCACCGGAGAATGGAATAATTATGTGGTTGTGATGGGATCAAAACTGGAATATGCACTTGAAAATAAAAACTATTCTAAAGCCGGTGAGTTGTTGAAGCGGATTGATTTATATGCTGACAGCGGAGTTGTGGACGAACAGAAAGCCATCCTTCACGGATTTAAAAGCCGGTATTATGAGTCAAACGGTAATATAGATTTGGCATATGCGCATTTAGTAAAACAACGAAATCTGGAAGGTGAGCTTAATAAAAATCGCGAAAAAGGCAAAGCCCTAGAAATTGAAGCCAGATTTGATGTGACGCGCAAAGCACAGGAAAACGAAAAGCTCAGAATTGCCAATGCATTCAACAAGTTGGTTATCCACCGGCAACGCATTGTTATTATTGCTGTTATAGCTGTTATACTGAGTCTGGCAGTAATCATATATTTAATATACCGATCACGGTTAAAATTAAAGCATACATACGCAAAACTTGAAGAACAGAACTTCAGGATTGAAAAACAGGCGGCAGAATTGCAGTATTTAAGTGCTTCCAAAGATAAATTCCTGTCAATTATTGCACATGATTTACGCAATCCGTTCAATGCCATTCTTGGATTTTCGGAATTGCTGACTGCCGGTGATCATGAATTTACAGATTCTGAAAAAAGGCAATTTCTGAACAGCATCAACAGCAGTGCAAACCATGCCAGCCAATTGCTTGAGAACCTGCTGCAGTGGGCAACTTCAAGGATGGGAAAAATTAGTTTTGATCCTCAGAAAGTTGATTTAAAAATCATAACACTTGAATGTATTGAAATTGCCCGGGCTATGGCCGACAAAAAAAGTATTGAAGTTAAACAGGAGATTCGCGATGAACTTGCTGCATTTTGTGACCCGGCCATGATTAGAGTCGTAATTCTGAACCTTCTTACCAATGCCATAAAATTCACACCCGTAAGCGGAAAAGTTGTAATTTCTGCCAAAGAAACTGATGAAGATGTAATTGTGCAAATATCCGACAATGGAATTGGTATTCAGGATGCAATGCTTCAGAAATTGTTTCACCTGAACCAACATGTGGCAACGCCCGGTACTGAGAATGAGCAGGGTACAGGCCTTGGATTGCTGCTTTGCGATGAGTTTATTCAGAAGAACAATGGTCGCATTTGGGTGAACTCACTACCCGGTGAAGGAAGTATGTTTAGTATTGCGTTGCC
>CAZKCK010000253.1:0-5430 GCA_964550695.1 uncultured Bacteroidales bacterium
TTTATAAGAAGGGGATAAATTTAAAGGCCAATAACCCAACCCTGCTAAAGGCTTATGGTGGATTTGGCGTTATCGAATCTCCTCAATTTGATCCGGGCATTGTCCATTTTTTAAAAGAAGGGGGGATCTATGCTTTTGCGAATATCAGGGGAGGAGGCGATAAAGGAGAAGAGTGGGCAAAACAGGGCAGAGCAAAAAATAAGCCCAATTCCTTTAAAGATTTTATCGCTGCGGCAGAGTTTGTCATAAACGAAGGTTACACCAGTCCCGGCAAACTGGCAATTACTGGCGCCTCCCATGGAGGTTTGGTTGTGGGTGTAGCGATGACCCAAAGACCTGAATTGTTTAAAGTTGCTGTTCCTGTAGTCGCCCCATTCGACATGATGCGATTTGAGGAGTTTACAATTGGTCATTTTCACACCGACGAATATGGCAGTGTGAAAGATTCAGCAGGATTTTATAGTTTATATTCCTATTGCCCTCTGAGTAACATCAAAGATGATGTAAATTATCCCGCTACATTAATCATGACATCCGAATTTGACGACAGGGTGCCTCCGTTTCATTCTTATAAATTTGCAGCAAAATTGCAAAACAGAAACGCTCAGGAAAATCCCGTATTACTTAGGGTTGAAAGAGGAGCGGGACATAGCGGAGCAGCTGGTAGCTTTATAGACGTGTTAAAGGAAGAAGCAGAAATGTATGATTTTATTTTATATCACCTGGGAAAACAATAACGATGACCAGCATGCCGTCACCTGCTTTCAGTGGCTATCCCAAATTTGTACAATATTGGAATTGTTTTCCAAAAACGAGAATATTTCCCAAATACATTTAGAAAACGCCATATGTAAGTTGCACATTATCAGTATTATTACAGAAAAGTCGTTTTTGGCCTGAGTTTTGTATATTTGTAGAAAAACGACATTATGAAACCAATTCGAACATTCGCCATTTTTATCCTGGGAGCAACCATTATTTTGAACAGTTGTAAGAAGAGTGAGGTTGACCCTATGCCTCCCGCTCCTGTTCCCACAACCCTGAACGAGCTCAAGGCACCGGATTCCTTCAACTGGAGTACAGCTCAAACAGTTGAGTTGATGATTACCGGTCTGCCCACCGTTATCCCGGTGAAGAACACCCTGATCATTTCCCGGCCAGACGGACAGATTTTATTTTCACGGCTTCATACCATGAGCGAGGATTTAACAGTAAAAATTACTGTTCCTTCTATAGATAAGAAGCTGGTTATCAAATATGGAACTGTTTCATACACTGCCGATATTTTAAATAATCAGGCGAAATTTTCTTTTATTCCAGTCATTGTAGAATAATCACAAATACAACTCATCATGAAAAATTATCTAATCGTTTTATTATTGCTGACCCTTATTTTTTCCAGGGGAGCTGTGGCTCAGGTTGTCCTCACCTGTGAATCGGGAAACCGGGCTGTTGAGCAGGGAAACTGCTGGGGATTTGGTGCAACAGCATACTCAAGCACGCCAGCGCAGGTTATTACAGGAACCTTTAGCGCCAGGAGCAATCAGCTCACGAGCACTTTGCCGACCTCTTGCTGGCTAAAAACTCCGTGGATGCTTATTGGCAACGGAAACATTACCTTCAACGCCCGTTTTGAGAGCACAACCGGAACTACAAGGGGTATTCAGTTATATTATATTCCCTACGATCCTGCTAATTCTCCCTATTTTGAAGGTACCCCTGTATTATTCTATGATTATAACTGGCCAAAACCATGGTCAGCTACAGTTACCCAGCCATTTTCTGTTCCCATACCTGCCGCTATCGAGAACTCAACAGTGGCCTATAAGATCAGGGTTAGCTTTATTGGTACAGGTGGTACAGCCAGGATAAATTCAGATGATTATGTTTTCCCCGGAACCTACTGGTCCGACCCATCCAACGGTTGTATTCCGCTTTCAACCATCCAGGATGCCGACAGTGATGGCGTGGCGGATGCCGATGATGCTTATCCCAACGATGCAACGCGTGCTTTCAACACCTATTTCCCATCTGAAAATCAGGAAGGAACCCTTGGATTTGAGGATCTATGGCCCAGCAAAGGTGATTATGATTTTAATGACGTGGTGGTAGATTATCGTCTTCACACCGTAACCAACGCACAGAATAGCGTGGTTGAAGTTTTTGCAAAAATCATACTCAGAGCTTCAGGAGCCAGTTACCACAATGGCTTCGGGTTTCAGCTCGATTACATTGAGCCAGGAAAAATTACCGCAGTGTCGGGCAATTCCATCCATGCGAACACTATTTATGGATTTGAAGCCAATGGACTTGAAAGCGGTCAAACCTATGCAAATTGCATTGTTTTCGACGACTTTTTCAAAGTGATGGCCTGGCCCGGAAGCGGTGTTGGTATTAATACCGACCCAACCGCGCCGTTCGTTCCGTATGTTACACTGAATGTTCATCTCCAGTTCACACAAGCCGCCGGTGAAATGGTTCCCGACTACATGATGACACCTGACGTTTACAACTTCTACATCGTTGCAGATCAGGTAAGGGGCAGGGAGATCCATCTGGCCGACCGATTCCCAACCGATAAGGTTGATGTCTCCCTTCTCGGCACTTTCGACGATGATTCGGATACCGGCGGTGATGTGGTCTCGGTGAAATATTACAAAACGGATAATAACCTGCCATGGGGAATCAATATCATTCAGGGATTTGACTATCCGATAGAAAAAGCGCCCATTGGCAAACGGGTACCAACCGACGTGGAGGCATACCTTCATTTTATTGAATGGGCTTCCAGCAATGGAGAAGATTATCCTGACTGGTACATGAACCTCCCGGGATATAGGAATAACGAATTGATCTATCCATTCCCGTTGAAGTAATTGGTTTTGTGTTTGTGTTTGAAAGCCGGATCCTCTCTTTTGGGGATCCGGCTTTTTATCAGAACCAAAAAGAGATCATTCGAATATATCCTCCCGGCTGAGTCCATTGATCGAATTCTTTTGCGCGATCAAATAGAAGATGAAATGAATCAATAAGCCAATCCCCCAGAAAAAAGCTGTGAGATATGTGGTTCTGATGCTTTCAACATGTGAATGAAAACCTGATACAAACCACAAAAGCGATACTGCGTTGAATATCAAATATGTCACAAAGTGAAACCGGAATCCGACATCAAAAAGTGGTAGCGTTTCATAATCCCTTTTACCGAATATCCAACCTATGGAAAAGTTGTAAAAAAAGTAGATTGCAGCTATAATCCATACCCAATTATAGTCGCTGTTTTCCAAAAAATGACTCAAACTGTAGCGAAAAACAATGGTGCCCAGGAAAAAGAAAATTGCAAAATAGATTAAATTTTTTGTCAATGCTTTCATGTTTACTCCTCCTTTTTTATTAAGTTTTTAATGCGGCTGTTGAAAAACAGAGAGATATTCCTCTCAATAAAGTTATCGAGTAGATTTTGACCTAATTCTGTTAAGAAATAATATTTGCGATCGGGTCCCTTGTTGCCTGTACCTGTTTCATAATCGACAACTCCGACATGCTGAAATTTTCTCAGATTGCGATAGAGACTTTGGCTCTCACATCCCATCGTGTTTTCCGACTGCTCTTCAACAAAGGTTTTTATTTCATCAACATATTTTTTGCCATCTTTCAATGAAAGAAAAATCCAAAGCGTCAACTGACCTTTTTTATATGTCTCCTCCCATGCTGATAACAATTCGGATAATTGATTGTTTTTATTCATGATTTACGCTTGTAGTATTATACAACATGTATTGTACAAAGGTAATACATATTTTTTGAGAAATACAAATAATTTTGAAAAAAATGAAAAAATCACCAGTCGTTGACAACGTGTGTAAGAATCTGTGTAGCCTGAATGGCATTTAAGTTATTTCTATCACAATCAATATCAGACAACAACATGAATGAAAAAGAACAATCAATGCAGACTGTTTTAGACAAAACTGTTGACGGAAAGAGAATCTTCGGAACCTCATTTGCAATGAAAATTGATGGTTCAGCCTGGTATGGTGCAGCGGGAAATCTATCTGCAAACAAACCCTATTTCATTGCCAGCACAACAAAATTGTTCACAACTGCAATTATTTTGCGGTTAAAATCAGAAGGCAAACTCCACCTTGATGATAAAATCAACAAATACATTCCGGGAAATATTTTGAATGGGTTACATATATACAAAGGAAATGACCACTCAAACGAGTTGACAATTAAACACTTGCTCGCCCACACTTCGGGTCTTCAGGATTACTTTCAGGATAAGGGAGCCAACGGACAAAGCCTGGAAGATGAACTTGTTTCAGGCAAAGACCAATTCTGGAGCTTTGAAGCTGCAATTGAGAGAACCAAAGCGATGAAACCGCTGTTTGCACCCGGTACGAAGAATAAAGCACACTATTCGGATACCAATTTTCAGTTGCTCGGTAAAATCATTGAAATAATCACAGGAGAATCGTATGCTAAAAACTGCAACAACTTAATTATTAAACCGCTTGGATTGTCCAAAACCTATCTTTATCAGGATCCCGGCGACACAATTCCGGCATCTTTGTATTACAAATCTAATCCCCTGGCAATTCCAAAGGCGATGAGTTCCACAGGTCCGGATGGGGGCATGGTATCAACTTCGTCAGAAATGCTCATTTTCATTGAAGCCTTCTTTACCGGCAGATTGTTCCCCGCAGAATATATTTCCGATTTGCAAAAATGGAACAGAATATTTTTTCCCATGCAATCAGGAACAGGCATTCACTTGTTTAAACTTCCATGGTTTTTTAACCCGACAGGTGCGGTACCAGCTTTTATCGGCCATTCAGGCCTTTCCGGCGCGTTGGCCTATTATAGTCCCAAAATAAATCTTTATGTTGCCGGAACTGTAAATCAAGTTGCAAATCCTGATATATCCTTTAAAACGATGATAAAATTAGCACAGAAATTTATGAAAAAGTGAGAAACAAAGGTTGTGACACGCGAGGTTTCAAAAAGAGGTGTATTTTTGAGCATTATCAAAAGCTTCTAACCAGTTTTCTGTCATTTAATTAACATGCTGCACATGATAAGAATTATTCTTACGATGGCAATATTTGCTCCATTAATGCTTTTTGGACAAACCAAATCTGTTCCGATAAATATTTCGGTATTCAATGAAGCGACTGCCATTCCATTTACGAGATTTTTCACAACACCGGTTCATCCTGGGATTCAGGTTGGAACCGAGTTCAATTACAAAACTAAAAATCACGGAAGGCTTTTTCAAACTGCAAATCTCAATTATTTCTATCACAATTATTTAAACCAGGGGATAGGACTAACCACCGAATTAGGATATGAATATCGTTTTTCCTTTGGACTTGCCTTAGAAGCCCTTCTGGGTGCTGGTTATCTTCACACATTCGCCACAACGGAAGA
>CAZKCK010000254.1:0-5429 GCA_964550695.1 uncultured Bacteroidales bacterium
GGTTTCGTTTGCCGCAAATCAGGATGCAAAAGCTGACCTGGAAATCAGCAATACCGGAGGGAACGTTATTTACAGAGGTGCTGTTAAAAACGCTGATAGCATTGATTTGACTGCTGAACCTCAGGGAATGTATTTCGTAAAGGTGATAACTGAACATGCGACTGTGGTAAAAAAGGTTTGTATGCTCAAATAATTCATACTTTAGCAGGTGAATAACAAAAAGCCTGTGGAATGAATATCCGGAGTATATTTCTGACAATCCTGGTGATTACGTGTACCGGTCTTTTATTTAATCAATGTAGCCAAACTACAAAAAAACCGGTACCTATTTCTGATACCGGACCTGATGGAAGTGATACTTCCGTTACAATAGACGGGGACTTCAGCATTCCTGAACTTCAGATAAAGCCATCACCCGAAAAGGCTTTTTCATTGGATTGTGGTTCAGAAAAGATTGTAGCTTACGATATTTCTCCTGCCGGGGCCGTGGTAGCATATATTGCTGAAGATGCAGGCTCCGGCATGATAAAGTTCTGGTATCCGGGTCAGAATCTGATATCTGACTCTTGCCCGCTTCCTGATGGATTCAGGGCAACAGCCCTTGTCTGGCATCCCAAAGCAACTTCATTGTTTGTAATGGGTTTGTCAAAAACTGGTTATCAGATTTGCCGGTTTGCCAAAAAAAATGCAGGATGGGTCTATACAACCGTTTATCGGACTGATAAAGAGCTCAGAAATATGATAATTTGTCCGCGCCCCTTTATCACAGGTTATGCTTCAGGAACCGATTCAATGGCTTACCGCCTGTTTTTCGGGATGGAAAACGGAGATAAAACCTTCCGCATTGTTTCGGTTACTGAATACGGAAAGCGATTTTACCAGGTGATCGGACCCAAAGGGACTTTTACAGGAATGGAAGAAATGGCGGCTGATGCTGAACCCAGCACAATTGCGGCAAAATGGGCGCTTCCTGTGGCTTTTCACCCCGGTGGCCATGTAATGATCTGGAAAGACCTGAATAGCAGATTAAACTGTGCATATTATGATTCAAGAGCCTGGGGTGGATCAGATTTCCTCAAAATACCTTTTAAAGATAGGGGCACAGTCATTCCTTTGCCCAATGGACTGGGTTTTATTCACTGGCAATCTGACAGACCAGGAATTGGTGTTTATATGATTCCGGAAAATAAAGAAGACTTTCAATTGAATTCATTCCAATTTATTTCTCCTCCCCGGCCGTTCCCTGATGGAAAAGGAGTTGTGGGGCTGAAGGTTAAGAAGGGAGCGTTAAGTCTGGAATAGATGCCGGTAAAAATTCCACTACCTGATGTATTGAATGCATGGATGTACATAAAAACTCCGGAAGAACTCGAATTATTCAGTAAACATTACGGGCTATTCAGACCTGATCAGGGTGATCAGCTTTACAAACTGTATGAAACCGAAAACTACTATTGCAATGATTACTGCCGGAATGTACCAACACGGCCATATCTGGTAACCACTGATATCTTCTGGGAATTGTTTGGTGCCGCTTATCAGGGATTGTTTATAGTGAAAGAGAGAGATGGCGCCATGCCGGCATTCCGTAGTTTTATACAGGCGGCTGCAACATTTACCCAAAGTTCGCGAAAGGAATCAAAATGGCGACAAGTGTTTGCTGTATTAAATGATTTGTATGTAAACAACACTTCCAATCCTGAAGTTAATCGTATTATTGCTGAAAAAGACTGTAAATCAGATATCAGTGGGGAGTTGTTTGCATATTCTGAGTTAACTCCCCGCGGGCATTACACATCCACACCTGAAATCAGGACATATTTTAAGGCTTTCCGGTATTTTACAACCATCCTTAAAAATAATCAGGCGGCTTTAGAAGAACTGAATAATCTGCCGGTTGATGTATCTGAATATGCAGAAACCTGGATCAGGAGTTATCAGGGTCTTATAGCACCGTCGCGTGCACCAATGGTATGGAAGGGAGTCAAACAAATTCTTCCGCCTTATTGCAAGGTCCCGGTGAATCAAAAGACGGTTTTCCCATTGTCGTGGGGATTTGACAATGAAGTGTTGTATTCAGCAGTATATCATCCTGATGCCCCGGCTGGACTTCAGGTTCAGGGATCTGCAGGCCCCAGACTGTTGCCTTCGGGATTGGATATAGCAGCAGCAATGGGGAATGGATTGGCTGAACAATTGCTGCAGTCTGATTATGAAAAATATCCGCCCCTGCATAAGGTCATTGCCAACCTGAAAAGTAATTTTAAGCAAAATTCAACAGGGAGTGAATCAAATTCAAACATTTACAATCAATGGATTAATGCCATTGCCATCCAATGGGCCGATACGGTGAATTCAACCAATGCATTAAAGGATTCGCAACTGTGGAAGACCAAACGTCTGCAGACAGGATTGGCGACCTGGGCTACACTCAGGCATGCCACAGTACTGGTGAATGAACGGACTGCAGCAGAATGCGGTGAAGGAGGCTTTGAGGAAATTCTGATGCAGGCACCCAGAGGATATGTAGAACCTGATCCTTATACATTTGCAACTATTGCCGGTCTTTTTGAAGAAGCTGTGAATTTAGTCCCCACCGTACACAAAACAGAAAAAGTTGATAAGGATAAGGGAGCAATGTATGATGGCATTATTACCAGATTAAAACAATCGGCAGAGGAGGCACGGATCTTTCAGGCCATGGCGGAAAAGGAGCGACAAGGTATCATGCTCAGCAATGACGAAAATGAAAAGATATTGTTTGTTGCGGGGGTGGCGGAACACCTGTTTCTGGTATTCAATAGTCTGGCCAATGAGGAATTTGCTTTGGCTGACCCTGATCCCATGCCCAAAATTGCTGATGTGGCCGGAGATGGAGCCATTTCTCCGTTTCTGATGGCTGCCGTGGGCAATGCAACTGAATGGGACTTAATAGTTCCGTTTTATGGCCGACACCAGATTGTAAAAGGATCAGTCTATTCGTACTATGAGTTTGAATCATATCAACTTATAAATGATGCTGAATGGAGAAAACAAGTTCCGGATCAAAAAATTCTGTCATGGATAAAACCTTTTGTAACCAGTCAGAAAGCCAAAGGTTCTGCTACTACCGGATATTAGTTTTTTTGGCCATCCTAATCCTGTATTCATGCAACAGTAAGCCCGAAGAAATACGTGTGCTGTTTGTTGGTGATATATTGCTTGCCCGTCAGGTAAAGGCAGAATATACAGCTCACAAGGACTTTCCGTGGGAACATTTAAAGCCCGTGTTTGATGCTGCTGATGTGGTTATCGGAAATCTGGAAGGGGCTGTTGGAAAGCAGGATGAAGCAGTTAACAAGAACAATCCTGCACCAGTGTTTGCTATTGATAGTGCAGATGTGCAAATGCTTGCCAAAGCCGGTTTTAAAGCTGTAACCACTGAAAATAATCATGCTTTTGATCTGGGATTACAAGGAAAAAAGAATACAGTTGCTGCCTTATTGAAAAATAGGGTGGACCCTGTTGGATTTGAAAGTTCGCCATATTTCATAACCATAAAAGAAGTGGTTTTTTCACTAGTCGCTATAAATTTGGTAATAAATAGGGATAGCACCCGCAATAGCTTGCCTTCGTTAGCACTTGAACAAAAATTACGTCTGGCCCGGAAGCTTTCGGATATTGTGATTGTGAGCATTCATTGGGGAAGCGAACTGCTTGAGTGGCCCGACAAAGCCCAGCGCAAAGCTGCCCGTTGGCTGATAGCCCATGGTGCCGACATTATCATCGGGAGTCATCCCCATGTGATCCAAAAACCCGAAATGATTGATGGAAAGCCCGTATTTTTCTCATTGGGCAACCATATATTCGATCAGAAATATCAGGCAACCAAAGAAGGATTAATTGCTGAAATAACTGTAAAAAACGGAAAGATTTACTGCAAAGGAATACTTACCCGCAATGGCCACAATTCATTTTATCCTGAAGTTGAACAGCATATTGATTATGATCTGGAACCAGTAACATTTAAAAAAAATCAGTTCAAAGTTGATAAGTTTGAAATCAGACCAAAGTGGATAGCGGAGGGCATTTTCAGCAAAACGATTTTACAGGCATACAGCAACAACGTAAATGTTTGGAATTCACACGCCATGCCTCTGGTGGCAATTAGTTCTGCTGGATTTGAAGGGGAAAAGGATTATCTGTTGGCACTCGAAAGGCATTATTCTGATATGGACTATGAATATAACATCCGGCCGTATGTATACAGTGTTGATAATCATGGAATTTATGCCCGTTGGCGTGGTTCGGCCCTCGCCTGGCCATTGCTTGATGCCCAAATTTCGCCCATGGATGAAAAGATTTTGTGTGCCTTGCACCGGGGTGATTCCTTTATCAGGATTGATACAAGTGTAAAAAGCAGAAGAATAGCAGCATACAGATGGAATGGTTTTGGGTTCAGTGGGTTGAATGATTCGGTTGCAAAAAAATATTGTGCGTGTTTGTTTGAGTAGAACACAGAAATTGCACCATCAACTTTTAAGTAAATTGCTCATATTATGATTTTTGCAATCTTAATATTTAAACGAAAATCGGGTGTATGAATTTACGGATTGCAACGATTCAGTATGAAATTAATAATAATTGTACAAAAATTAAATCCAATGATCATTACCAAAGACTTCATAGAAAATTCATTTTTTATGGATAATAGTTTATCGATTTTATGGGACAATATGACAGATTCTGAAATCGCCGAATTAATTCTGGTTATTCCTGTTGACATGAAAATACATTTTGACAGGTTCACTCGGATATTCATTAGTTTAAATAAAAGAAAATACCTTGAAGCGAGAATTGATTTCGAAATTAGAGACTATTTTACTATTTTTAAAAGTGAAATTGCAATGCGCAGAAAGGAGATCAAAAGCCTTTTAACCGGCTTAATCGAGACATCGTCAAAATATAAATTTGAAGCAATTATTGATTATCGGAACCATTTAACATCCATCTATAAAAAATTTCCTGTGAGTTCAATCAATGGTGCTGATAGATTTTATGACTCATGGTCGGAACAGCATCAGTTGCTGTTGAATAAATTAGAAAAAGTTAGTTCAATGCAGGAACTCTGTACGTTCAATGACTATTTTCATAATATCCTTATTGAGTTATTCATCGAAATGCTCGTGATTTTCGAGAACGGAATAAAATATATCATTGATTATGTGATGGGATATGCTGATTTTAAAGAAGCTTATGCCTCATTTAATGCTGATTTTGAAAAATTCAGGGAAGATATTCAAACACAAAAGGAAATTTTCAGTATGCAATGATTTTATAATTTTTATAATTCATAAGGGAGTTGTATTTCTGGTGTATTGTTTATACATTTGAAGTAAACTAATCAAAATGAAACAGATTCATTTTCTGATAATTGCATTTCTATTCAT
>CAZKCK010000255.1:0-5403 GCA_964550695.1 uncultured Bacteroidales bacterium
CCTGTGCTGAAGCTTTGATTTCAAATTGAAGTGCCGCAGGTGGTTTTGAAACCCCGAGGAAGCCAAGCTGTGCCTGGTCAATTTCGAGCGTGTAAATTCCGGGAGGGATATCCATGGCATAGAAACCGCCATCTGAGAAAGTACGTACTGTTTGTTCGTATTTATTGCTTACCCCTTTGATCAGCAATCTCAGCCCTCCCTGACCCTGCAACCCGGCTGGACGTTCGATCGAGACCGTGCCATCGATGATTCCCCCGCGGTAAAACGGAATTTCGATGCGTTTGTATTGATTCGGGTCGGTAACAAAGGAGAATTCACCCATGAGTGGCACAAGTGTGGGATCTGCAAGGGCATTGCGGTTGACTTTCAGATTGTATCGGTAATAGCTTTGCAACTGGCTCAAGCGAAGCACACTGTCCCTGCCAACCCGCGCAGTAACCGGATTGTCGAGGATTACTGAATTGTAGGGCAAGATCTCATCATCCTTATCGTATATACCGGAATTGTTGTTGTCAATGTACGATACAACAGACAATGCAGCCCTGCCAACCTGCTCACGGTTTGAGAGTTCTATTTTGGCGCTGCGGGAATCCACTCCGATGGAGCCGTTGAGGCTTTGGCGCAAAGCTGTTGCATTTCCAACAGAATTAAATGTTGTTGTTGAGCGGAGAATATTCATGTCAAATGAAAACCCTACTTCTGTACCAAATAATTTCTGTTGAAAGTTATATCCCAGGTTGATGTTCAGCCGGGCATTCCGAAACAGGGTTCGCGACAGCTGTAAATCACCTTGGATAAATTTACCTGACTTGATGTCAAAGAGGGATTGGCCCCTAATAAAGGTCCCCCTGACAAATATCGGAACACCTGGTGTTCGGGCAATAGTATAAGTGAGAGATGTAGTTAATGAGTGCTCAGTGAAGACAGTTAGATTTTTAGTCTGACTGAAGGCATTCCGATAATTGATCCTAAAATTAAATTTCCAGATTCTTGAACTGAAATCAAAATTAATTTTAGACAGGGTATATCCGTCTAATTGTGCATGTTGACCTGCAAATCTGAATCCGGTTTTTAATTTAAAAATCCTGATTGGCAAATAAATACTACCGGTTATGTCCTCAGTGGCATTCTGAACATTATAGGGTCCGGTTTGAGTATAATGTGTGTAAAAAAAATTGATGCTCAAGTCAGAGGGATACATGACATTCCCAGACAATCGGTAATAATTCTCTGGAGAAATATCTGCTGTTATAATATATTGTTTAGCGATTCGGGTAGAAATACTTCCATAAAAAACACGGGTTGCTGACCACAGCCGTGTTGCTGAATAATCAGCACCGGAAGAAACCGTTAGCCAGTTTGTAATGCCGACTGCAACATCACCATGTCCGACATACATATCCAAATTTTTCGCTGTGTCAGTCACTGAATTTTCAATTGTTCCACCCTGCAAATTGTAAGAAACAATGCCTGGAGGTAGAAAGGTGAAAGGTACTTGTAATTCCCTGTCAATTAATATTACTTCTCCTGATGGTGTGTAGACCCGGGTAGTGAGGCGGGAAGAGCCATAGGATATTGGCACATTAAATCGATAATACCCCAATTCGTCAGCTCGCATATAAGCAATCAGGTGGTCATTAAGATATAATTCGACTTCTGATTGTGGTTCAGTATGACCATCAAATACATATGTGTCATAATTCTTTCTTGGTTCGACAGGATTATTGCTGATTGCGATTCCTCTGATTTGTTTACCTAAAAGCCCGGTGGTTGATAATTGTCCGGCAGTAATACTAGAAAAAAAACGATTGTCTCTTACCACATACCTCCATCTCAGCCCACTGGCCAGCATACTATTCGGAGCACCGGTGTTTTTATAACCAATAACGATCCCCTGTAAATCGCCACCAAGCACTTCCATACCACCAGTAAATGTATAGCTAAGATTTTGAGTATTGGTAGTGAAAACTCCGTTTAGTGCATAATCGATCATGGCTCCACCCAGGATCTTACGATTGCGCCTGTAAGTCAGCGGGAATTCGTCCTGGTTTGTTATTCCTGATGACATTTTCTTTCGTTGATCTTCTCTTTCCTTTTTCTCTTGGATTGGCAGTTTATTTTCTGTGATCAGCGACAGGGTAAGGTAATCAATATTAGCGGTAAAAACCAAGCCGAAAACCTTTTCAAAAACAGCAGGACTCAGATAGAAATCCATAGCGCCAATGCGAAAATCATCGGGGGTGATTTTGAAACTCGCCTTTCCCAATTGTATTTGCAGAGTGCTAAGGTTGATCACAAATGGTCTGGAGGCATTCAGATAATTTCCCCGCACGGTGAAATTTTTCACATCGGGTTCATAAACAATCTCGAATAGGTTGAAAAGTTCAATAACAGGTAAATAAACTTGATTCGTCTCAGTTTTTAGAATACTACTTATATAAAAACTACCAACAGCGGGGTTTCTGAAAGCCAACATGACTTCTTCATCGCCGGAGTCCTGGGAAAATGCATTATAGGTAGGGAGAATACTGCAAACAATAAGAAGAAAGAAAATGAGGGTTTTTTCCATTCTCCTTTTTACCTCTGACTATTTGATTTGAACATCAACTGATTCGCTTACATCAGGTGCCTGAACAAGATCGGTAACTGCCATATCACCACGTTTTGTTTCAAAAGTGACTTCCAATTTGTAAGAACCAGGTGTAATGGTTGCAATGTTTAAGTCAAGCTTCCTCAGAACCTTAAAATAGACCGTTGTTGACGATTGAGAGGTAGTAACGATTTTACCCTTTGAATCTTTGAGTTTTGCGATCATACTTCCTAAAAACGGAGCCTCTCCAAGACGGTCAAGCTTAGCTAAAATCAAAAGAGTAGTGTCTTTTTGGGAAACATCAATTTTTTCAATTTTCAACCCGGTGGATACCTTACCTCGCTTGTAAAATGTAGGAATAACCTGCTCGAAGTTAAATTTAATATTTGTACTGACCCCGTCTGTTGTTGGCTTGGATACATCCGGTGTTTGTGGTTTGGCTAGAATCTTGGTTCTGGTGAAATAAAATCCATCTTTCATTCCAGCTGATGGCTTAACCTGAATACGGATGGTACGCTGTTGATTGGCTTGAATGATAAAAGTACGAGGAAAAGCTTTTACAACAGGATCCATAGCGTACTGCTTGAATGCAGTGCTATCATTATAATTCATTATCATATTACCTAATGAATCGGATGAAGGGTATCCAAAAGCAAAAGAAATTTCCACTTCTTGAGTTAATTCAGAGTTATTGGTTACGTAAAGGTTTCCAACACCACTCCTGCCATCAACAGACACATACGGAGGTGATATTGCTAATTGTGCTTGAAGCAATGTACAGCCAAATGAAAACAATAAAATCAAGATAAAAGTCTTTGCACTTTTCATGGTGGTTGATTTATTTATATATTTTGATGTGAAACATTACTCGGTTCTCTATGTATGTATCATACGTATGTGGTCTGAAAAGGTTACATAATATTTCGTGAAGATACAAAATTTCATTCAGCTTGAAAAAAAGAATGCAGAATCTCCTTCTGATTTACTAGTGAAGCTGAAGTAATAACAGCAACTCCGCCATTACAGTTATGTTATTTTAACTCGGCCATGAGAGTTACTTCTGCAGTGCAAGGGCTGCTAGAATTCTCATGGCTGTTTTAATCGTATTGTTAACTGTTTTGGCTTATTCAAAAATTCTTCTTATAATCCAATATTTGCGAGTGATCAATATTCTATAACCATCAGGACGTTTCCTTCAGGTGGGCTTTTAGAATTCAATGGAATATCAACGGTTCCTTTCAAGTAAAGATATGTTGTTCGTTCATCATCTAGAATTGTTTTATCGCCTGCTTTGTTGAATCCTTTGCCAAATTCAACCACATTGCATTTATTTGTATTAAACTGCAGTTTATTAGGATCACCTGCAGTATTGTTATGCCAGGCAAGGCTCATGTTGAAAAGCATTGTTTGATTTTCATTGTTGGTAAGCACATCGGGTGCATTCATCTGAATGAGTACATTGCTATTTTCTTTTCCTTTGATAATGAATGCGCCCAGTGCATTAACCGTGCGTGTGTTTTTTTCTAAATTGATTGTTCCTGACTGTGTTTTTTTTTCAGGAAGGTTTTCGTAAGGGATCACCTGCTGAACTCCAACTGTGGAGTTAACTTTAATACTCACATGGAGTGGCTGACCAAAAACACTAATCATTATTAAAAACAATCCCGATACTAAAATCATGGAGGTGATTGTTTTATTTTGGTTTACCTTTTTCATTGTGTTTTTTAATGAATATCTCCGCATGCAAAGCTAACTTGATTTCTGATTTTCATTTAATATTATTTTGTTTGATCATATTGGAATGTGCTTTTCCTGTTCTTTTTATCTATTTTCGAAACTGTCCAATCGGGTTTTATCTTAATCACTATATTCACAACCTTTTATTTATCAAGGAATGGTCTCAGACAATCTTTAAAAAATATGGAAAACAAAAAAAATCCAGAATTTCTTCTGGATTACTATCCTTAAAAATAAATAATCCCGGATTTGTGAAAAGTTGCAAATCCGGGATTATCATTATGTTAGTTGAATTCGGCTTTAAGAGTTACATCCGCAGTGTAAACTCCGGCAATAGTTGCAACAGCACCTGTACCGCCTGGAGTTACAGTACCACCAAGATGAACATAGATCGTAGGAGCAGCAGTATTTTGAGGCACTGTAGTCAAAGTGTTTGCAACAACACTTACCGGGATTCCTCCAACACCTGTAACTAAGGAAGTTCCCCATGTTGCGTCATAAGCGATAGGCAATTTTGCTGTGCCACCACTTGCAGTGATAGACAATGCATTTGGGATAGCAGTAAATGTTAAATCAACAGAAGTATTCTCACCTTTTTGTATTGTGAAGATACCCTGACGTTGGAAATTTCCACCTAATACACCTCCGGTTGGAGTTCCGGCGAGGTCAATTGTTTTTGGTCCTGAAACAGATAAGTTTCCAAATTCCAATGATTGTGTGGCAGCAACTGAAATTGCACCAACAACCGTTGCATTGGCTGCAATCGTGTTTGTAGCATTTTGAACAACGACCTGAGCAAAGCTGGAAATTGAAAGGCCAAACATGATTGTAAGGGCTGCGAAAATTTTCATTGTTGTTTTCATGGTTTTTGTTTTTGTTTGTTTGTTTGTTTGTTTGTTTGTTTGTTTGTTTGTTTTCGAAATTTCTTAATATTTTTTGTTGCTGTTTTGTGCTTTGTGATTTTGTTTGTGCTGTTCTGTTATATAATTAGCGAAAATCGTTCCAAACCAATGAGAAATATTTAAATCATTGATATATAGCAATATGAGATTTGTGCCAAAGTGTGAAATTGTCTC
>CAZKCK010000256.1:0-519 GCA_964550695.1 uncultured Bacteroidales bacterium
AGATCCGATATGGAGAAAGTCTTACGTACAAAGTAAATATTTCCGCAGAATTGCTGAAAATGGTCGTGCCGCCGCTTTCATTGCAGGTGCTGCTTGAAAATGCCATGAAACACAATATTGTCAATGAAGAAAAGCCGCTGAAAATTGAAATTTACAGTGAGGGTAATTTCCTGCATATAAAAAACAATATACAACCCAAAATTTCCGGCACCTCAACCGGACTGGGACTTAAAAATCTGGTCAAGAGATACGCTTTAATCAGTACCCTTGAAACTTCATTCAAGGTTATTAATAACTTTTATGTGGCTAGAATTCCATTAATTAAAATTGAACAGGATGAATGTACTGATTGTTGAAGATGAATCCATTGCAGCCAATAAATTAGAATTGATGCTGAAAGAAGTTGATCCCTCCATTGTTATCATGGCAAAACTGGGGTCTGTAAAAGAGACGGTAAAATGGCTTTTTCAACATACGGCTGATTTGATTTTTCTTGATATTCAGCTTTCCGATGGTATC
>CAZKCK010000256.1:529-3735 GCA_964550695.1 uncultured Bacteroidales bacterium
ATTTTTGAGCAGGTAACCATCAACACACCCGTTATTTTCACAACTGCTTATGACCAGTATGCGATAAAAGCATTTCAGGTAAATAGTATCTCATACTTGCTGAAACCTGTCCGGAAGACCGATCTTGCCGGGAGCCTGAAAAAATATCAAACCTTGAAATCAGCTTTCAGCATAGATTTTGATATGCTTTTGGCCAATATTCAGGGCAGGGAACCTGATTTTAAGAAACGGTTCCTGATACAGATAGGAGAAAAGATCAGAAAAATTGAAGTGTCTGAAACAGCCTATTTCTATGTCCTGGATAAGGGCGTTTACCTGCGTACTTTTCAAGGGACCAATTTTCCTGTTGAATTCACACTCGATAAACTGGAAACCATGTTAAATCCGCAGATGTTTTTCAGAATAAACCGGAAATATCTGGTGAATATGGAGTCAATTGCGAATATGGTGGCCTATTCCAGGACTAGAGTCAAACTGGAACTTAAACCCAGAGCGGATGATGCAGAAGATACCATTGTCAGTATTGATCGTTCTGCTGATTTTAAAAAGTGGCTAAACCGTTGAATGATCTCCTGAAATAACACCTTCACCTCCATTAACAGCACCTTCAGCCTTATTTACTTTTTCTGCCGGAGTGGATTCCTTAATTTAGCTGCATTATATTAAATATCAAGCATCTGACAATTTCAGAATGCAAAATTCTCAGTCAATTTTCGAAGATAAAAACAGTCAATATGAATAAGGATTGTATCATTGTGTATGAGTCAATTTACAATGGAAACACAGAAAAACTGGCAAAGTCGATGGCTCAAACAATAGGCTGCTGCTTGATTAAGCCACAGGAGGCCCTTGAGACTGATTTAAGCCTTTACAAAGCAATTGGTTTTGGTTCAGGGATTTACTTTGGAAGCCATCATCCGGCTATTATGGAAGTGGTGAAAAAACTGGATCAATCGGAACAGGAAGTTTTTATTTTCTCCAGCCGCGGCGCCCCCATATTGGGAAAATATCATGAACCCATAAAAAAGTTATTGGTTGAGAAAGGCAAGAAAATTTCCGGGGAATTTTCGGTAAGAGGGTATGATGAAACCGGACCATGGGTAATTATCGGCGGCGGAAATGTAGGCAAACCGGATGAAAAAGATCTGAAAAAGGCCCGGAGGTTTTTGAGAAATTGCCTGTCTCAATATTGTATGGCAGACTATTATGAACAGGTTAAAGAAAAGCTGCCGGTAAAACAAGGATTTGTAAATACTTATGAGTTGAGCATTAATGACACTAAGGTAGTTCTGAACGGAGATATAGTAACCATTAATCAGACCGCCTGCCTGGGTTGTGGAAAATGCGTCACGGTTTGTCCTCTGGGTGTGATAGCGCTTCATGATAAAAAGGCCGGCCCCCGAAATGAACTTGACTGCACCCTTTGCAGGTTGTGTGTGGCTAATTGCCCTGAAAGGGCCATCAGTTTGCATTATACCTGGATTGATGCTGTAAAAGTGGCAATAAGGCATGGCAAAAAAGATTCACTACCCATGAGATCAATTGGCTGCTCTGCTGATTCGGAGGAAAAACAAATGATGGCAGATTAAAAAATTCGAGCTGTGTATGAGTTATGTTATTAAAAAAATTTCACGTATGCTTTATATTCCGATTTCAGTTCTGGCCATATTGATCCTGGTCCTTGTTTGTGTATTATGGTTTTACAGTCCCGGATTACCTGAACCATTCGTTGACGACAAGGGTGTGCCGATCGCCGGAAGCGTTTCAGAAAAAACTTTTGTAACTATCGGAGGTATCCGGCAAGGAATGATTATCAGGAGCAGGAACATCCATAATCCGGTATTGCTTTACCTTCATGGTGGAATACCAGATTATTACCTGACTAAGAAGTACCCAACAGGCCTTGAGGACTATTTCACCGTGGTTTGGTGGGATCAGCGGGGAGCAGGCCTTTCTTACAATGCCAACATACACAAGGAGTCGATGACACTCGAACAAATGATATCGGATACAAAGGAGGTGACGAATTACCTGCGTAAGCGCTTTAGTCAGGAAAAGATTTACCTCATGGGCCGTTCAGGGGGTTCCTTTATAGGTGTGCATGTTGCTGCACAGGCTCCCGGATTATACCACGCATACATTGGCATGGCTCAGATGTCGAACCAGCTTGAATCTGAAAGACTGGCATACGAGTATATGGTGGAGCAATATAAAGTGAAGGGTGATAAAAGAATGCTTCGAAAACTGGAGGCCTCTCCGGTTACACTTAAAGATGGCACGCCGCATTCCTACCTTGTATTGCGGGATAAAGCAATGCACAGTCTTGGTATTGGCACAACCCGCGACATGAGTTCAATTATATCCGGCGTTTTTATACCATCGCTTACATGCAGGGATTACACACTTACTGAGAAGGTTAATATGTGGCGTGGTAAAGCCCGGGCAGGTGTTCATCCGTTGTGGAATATGATTTTAACCACAGATTTGTCCAGACAGGTTCCTGAACTAAAAATTCCGGTCTATTTTTTCCATGGCATTTATGATTACACCGTTTCTTACAATTTGGCAAAGGACTATTTTGAGAAGCTCAAGGCTCCTGTAAAAGGGTTTTACACATTTGATCAATCAGCACACAGCCCTTTGTTTGAAGAAGCCGATAAGGTGGGAAAAATCTTATTGACAGACGTTTTGAATGGAAGGATCAGTCTTGCGGATAAAAAGTAAAACTGATAACATGAAAAATAAATCATTAAAACCTTTAGCGCTGACCTTCTTTGCAGGTGGAACCCTGGATGCTGAACGATAATTTAATTCAACCGATGATGAGCTTCTGAGGAGTTGGTTGTCCGACAAAAATGTTTTTTTATTTCCTGTAATATCCTGGACGTTGCATCGTCTTGTTTGTAATAAGTCTAAATTCTTATAAATTACAAACCTCAAAACAAACTAAAATGAAAACATTGAAATATATCATGGCAGGATTTATCTGCGCTATCTTTATGAGTACCCAGGTACAGGCCATGGGCGAGAAAACCATCGTTGACATTGCAGTTGGATCAAAAGATCACACCACGCTTGTTGCGGCGTTGAAAGCAGCTGATCTTGTGACCACGCTCAGCGGCAAAGGCCCTTTCACGGTATTTGCGCCGACAAATGCAGCCTTCGGCAAAATTCCGGCCGATGCCCTGGCGAACCTGCTGAAACCG
>CAZKCK010000256.1:3745-5342 GCA_964550695.1 uncultured Bacteroidales bacterium
CTTGACCTACCATGTAGTTGCCGGCAGCATCGATGCTACCACCCTTACCAATCTGATCAAGAAGTCCAATGGGACTGCAGTTGTTAAAACCGTCAATGGTCAGGAACTGAAGGCTTCCATTGAAAAAGGCAAGGTTGTGCTTACCGATGCCAAAGGCGGAAAAGCAACCGTGATCGCTACCGACCTGAAAGGATCAAACGGCATAATCCACGTTACGGATGCTGTTTCGATGCCTAAATAATCATCCTTTGTTTCCCGCAAATTTTCGTGGATAATGTCGCGAAAATTTGCGGGTTATTTATGAATGGATTGCAATTAGCCTGTTCCGGGTAGTTTAACATCAATTTCCGTTTATTTCTTAACCATGGTGGTCATGAAGGCAATTATTATAATCGCAGCAGTAGTCATTTTTATCCTTTTTTTATTTCAATCCTATGTACTTATGTCGGCCAATAAAACCGAAGAACAAAAATACACCGTCATCCGTAATTTTTTTGACACCCATCATCTTTATATTCAAATATCATCTAATTAATCTAACGCTAAAATAAAAAACCATGAAAACAATCCATAAATTTCGCACTTTTTCTATGCTAATGCTGGCAGTAGCCGGCATCATGATTTTCACCTCCTGTGAAAAGGATGAAGAGACTCCAGCACCAGCTCCGCAACAAAAAAGCATCGTTGAGACCGCTTCTTCCAATCCCGATTTTTCAATTCTTGTTGAGGCACTTACCAAAGCAGAGCTTGTCAGTACCATTAACGCATCGACAAACCTGACAGTTTTTGCTCCCACAAACAGTGCTTTTAATGCGCTTTTTGCAGCCCTGGGTGTTTCAGGAATCAGCGCACTGTCGAAAGAAGCGCTGCAACCTATTTTACTTTACCACGTACTTGGCAGCAAGGTCGTTTCAAGTTCTATTGCAACAGGATATGCATACACGTTAACCACCGGCCCAAATAGCAAACCTCTATCCTTATACATCGAAAAATCAATGAGTGTCATGTTGAATAAAACCACCAAGGTTACCCAGGCCGACCTGATGGCCAGCAACGGCGTCATTCACGTTATAGACAAGGTGTTGCTGCCCAATTCGATTGTTGACGTGGCTTCGAACAATGGTTCGTTCAGCATATTGGTTTCGGCGCTTGTGAAAGCAGATCTGGTATCGACGTTATCCGGTGCGGGTCCCTTCACGGTGTTTGCTCCGACCGATGCAGCATTTACTGCGCTCTTTTCAAGCCTTGGGATTTCGGGTATTCCGTCTCTCACGAAAGAGCAGCTAATTCCGATCTTACTGAAACATGTGGTGAGTGGGAATGTAGTTTCGTCAGATCTCACCACAGGAAAAGTAATGACGCTGAATGGCGATGTGATGGTTAATGTAGGATCAACCGTTACCATCAACGGAAATACCAACGTAATCCTCGCCAATGTGCAGGGCACCAATGGTGTTATTCATGCAATCGACAAGGTTTTGCTTCCGTAAGTTAGAGATGGTAAGAGTTTATGATTTTTATTTAATTCTCTGAAAAAGAGAATTTGAAAAAAAGCCCTGGTTATTTGCAGTCAGGGCTTTTTTTTACTTTTAATTAA
>CAZKCK010000257.1:0-5330 GCA_964550695.1 uncultured Bacteroidales bacterium
TAAAATGCTTTCCGTCCCAAGCGCCAAACTCCACACACCATCTTTCTGATTGTGCTGGTAGTTGGTCAAAAGTATTTATTAGAATGGCCTGCTCTCCTGATTGCGAATAATCTATGTATGGTTTAGATTGAGGCATGGTTAAAAATTTGAATTTCCTTAGTAATTATGGTAAATAGATAGCTATAACGCATCCAACATCCTTTCGGCGCATTCAAGAATAACGATGTCAGGATGTTCCGTTTTTATGGATGCGGTATCAGGCCGGAAATCCCAGAGGAGAATGGTTTCGCCGAAACTTTCGTTGGTACAGGGCGCCAGTTGTACAAAGAACGAGTCTCTGTAAATCATTACTTTAAGCTTATTCGATTTGGTTATATGCCGCTGCTCATATACTTCAATAAAGTTCTGATTGCGGGTTTTGGGGGTGGTGATACGCCGCTTTTGCTTTGTACTGTTTTTATTGGCCGGATTCAGAAATATCAGTGTATCAGTGTGTGGCCGGAATAGCATTTTAGCCAGATCGCCCTGTGAGTTAAAAGCAGTATCAAATGTTACTTCGTTACGTTTCAGCAATGTGGTCTCGGGAAAATCTTTTTGTATGGTATTCAGCATTTTACAATAAGCCAGGTAAGCACCATAACCCGTCCAGTGCGTATCTGTCATTGAATACAAGGTGGTGTCAGATGTTTGATTGAGTGTATCCCGAATGTTGATAAGATAATTTTCTTTATCCTTTAGCGCTGTAATCAGTTGGTTGTAAACTGATAAACGACCGCTCCGGCTGATGGGGTAAAATTCATTGTAAACCGTTTGTTTTTCGGGAACCGGCATAAAGTAGAACCGAATATTGTTTTGTTTGCACCATTCGTAATATCCATAGATTTTCTCACGCAGGCTGTACAATTTTTTACAGTTTAGTTGTGTGATTCCGGAACTTTCAAATACCGTATTGTCAAAGCTATTTCCGATAAACAACCATTCACCTGTTCCTTTAAAAACTTTTTGCGGATATGGGTCGGCAAAAACGAGGTTCTCTTTGTAGAACTGATAAACTCCGATCAGATTGTTTCTGAAAGGGAAATTGATACGGTAAAAGCGGTCATAAGCATCAGCTTTCTTTTTAACGTTGCGATAAAGCAGCGTGGCCTTACCTGTAAGGCTGTTTGCATTGACTTTTCTATCTGGTTTTTGGTAATATTTTCGGGGTTCAATTACCGGGATAGCCAATTGGGGGAAAACCAGACCCGCAGCATAGTAAAATGCGGGTACTGCTATCAACAAGCTGATTATCACAGAAAATATCAAATGAAACCCGAAGTTTTTTTTATGCAATAACATTAAAATCTGAAATAAATAAAGGGATTGTATGAGCCAGCAGCAAAAAATGAAGCAGAGATTATAAAAAGGGCTGCATAAAAAAGTATTCTGCAACCAGAAACCAATACAACCTGCAACCGGCCCTGATTACAAATACCATTTAGTTTACCCTCAATTATACGATAAACAGGCATGCTAAAAGCAATTGCAACTACCAGAAGTATAATGGTTTCTGTATCAAAATAAAAGTTGTTCATGTAGGAGGAAACGGCAAAGTCGTTGCCTGAAAAGGCAAACATTCGTCCGAGGTATTGCCATGACGATTGTATATCAGGTGATCTGAAGAATACCATCGATATAATCCATACACCAAGTGTGTAAAAATGGGGCACAAACCGTGGAGATTTCTTCAGCAATTTGTCGAGCCCAAGCCGTTCGAGTATAATAAAAAAGCCATGAAACAATCCCCAGATGACAAAATTCCAGCTTGCCCCATGCCACAATCCGGTTGCAAAAAACACGATGAATAAATTCAGGTATGTACGGCCCTTGCCTAAACGATTGCCACCCAGCGAAATGTAAAGATAATCGCGGAACCAATATGACAACGACATATGCCAGCGCTGCCAGAATTCGCGTACTGATCTGGAAATGTAAGGATAATTGAAATTTTCAAGAAACCTGAATCCGGTCATCCGACCCATTCCGATGGCCATATCAGAATATGCCGCAAAGTCATAATATATCTGGAATGAATAAGCGATGATGCCTGTCCATGCCCACAATGATGAAACCTGTTCAGAAGGAAACGCATACACCTGATCTGCAATTTCAGCAAAAGAGTTGGCAATCAGCATTTTTTTTGCCAGCCCAATGATAAACCTTTGCAGACCCAACGAAAAGTTTTCTACCGAAAGATCCTTGTTCCCTAATTGATCAGCAATGTCAGCGTATCTTACAATCGGGCCTGCTACCAGTTGCGGAAACATGGTAACATATGCCGCATAATCAATAAAATGATGGCTTGCCTTTACCTGCCCTCTATACACATCGATGGTATACGAGAGTGTTTGAAACGTATAAAAACTGATACCTATTGGCAAGGCAATATGTGGCACGCCTTCCAATCCGGCATTGCTTAGCCCTGACCAATCCAGCAATAGTTTATAATTTTCAAAGGCGAAATTGAAGTATTTAAAAAATGCCAGAAAGCCGAGGTTTGTAAAAAGCGAAAGAATTAATCCCGCTTTCCGATACCCTTTTTCAATTACCAGCGCATAAAGATAATCGGCTACTGTGCTGGCAATTAATATAATAACTATTTGTTGCTCACCCCATGAATAAAACAGCAGACTTGCCAAAAGCAGAAACAGGTTTTTAGCCTTTGCCGGCAGTAAAAAATAAACACCCAGAAAAACAGGCAGAAACAGAAAAACGAAAATAGCACTGCTAAATAACATTGACAGGAAAGGCTAGAGTTATAAGTTTTTTAAGAGGTGGTTATACAAATTCATTGATCGTGAGGATGTTGAGACTGACAGAACAATGAAGGTTCAGGGTCAACGAAACCGCTACCTTGATAAAATAAATTCAGTTAAAAATGCATAGAAAAATATTTTCGGGGAATATACTGGCATGGCTTCGCCCCGTCACTCCCAGTGCTGTTTGTAACTCTTGGTTAATGATCAGAAATAAAGAGTCTTACGCCGACCCTAAAAAAGGAAAATCAAAGTAAGACCTAAATAATTGGCACTTCACAGGTAAATGGATTCTGACATCCTGACCCGACAAGCACAAATCCTTTCAGCAAACCTACAATTTTTTTGCAAAAAACAAAACCCCTGCAGAATATATGCGTATTAAAAAATTGTATTTTTGAAAAACCATTCACGATACCTAGCAAAGACTTTACCTATGGGAAGATTAGCCAAAAAACAAAAAACTGTATCTAACGGGCAAAACAATAGCCTGTTTTACTTTTTTGCCGGGTTTCTGCTGCTTTTTTTACCAATATTCCACCTCCCTGCTGCAATGGATGAGGCCATGCAGCCAAGGCTTCTTGCGGTTGGTATTCTGACAGTTCTGCTTGGCATTTTTTTATTGAAAGCTTCAGCATACAAGAAGTTAAACACGTCTGCATTGCATCACCCGATTTTTATTTTACTTATAGCTTATTATTGTGTAACAGTGCTTTCACTCTTTTTTGCAGTTAATTATAAACAGGGATTTTACGAATTAAGTAAAACAGGGATGACCCTGATTATTGTTTGTTTGGCTGTACTGATCTTTGAAAAGGTTGAAAACTGGAGTCAAAAGCTGTCAAAACTGGTCATTGTTTCGGCATCCATCGCTTTACTAACCGGATTGTATCAGTACATCATGCATGTTGTGATGGCAACTACTGAAAAACTGCCCGATGGCCTTGAACTTATTTACGCTGTAAAAGGCCTGATGTTCCACAAAAACGAGTTTACTACTTCATTGCTTCTGTTGCTTCCCTTTACCGTGTATGGTGCACTGGTATTAAAACTTAAATGGAGACTGGCTTCGAGAATCATCACGGTGTTGTTGTTGCTTATGATTATACTTTTGAAAACGCGTTCGGTATGGATAGGAGTTGGCTTGGGATTGGTTGCGGTGATAATTCTTTTGGTGTTGTTTTACAAGCAATTCGGCATTTCGGCAAGGATGCGTAAGATCATTTTCATTTCACTTTTAGCCGGAACGGGATTGTTAACA
The DNA here is from genome assembly GCA_964550695.1 of uncultured Bacteroidales bacterium. Classification (GTDB taxonomy): domain Bacteria; phylum Bacteroidota; class Bacteroidia; order Bacteroidales; family TTA-H9; genus CAZKCK01. The sequence continues at coordinate 4,057 of CAZKCK010000257.1, forward strand.
ATTCTTTTCAGCATCCCCAAACCCGTCAATGAACAGTCTTTTTTCGGAAGATTGCGCTCAATCACTGACCCGAACTCTAATGATAATATTCACCGGTTGAAAATCTGGGGAAGCACGTACAAAATGATCAAAAAACATCCTATAACCGGTGTGGGTGCTGGAAACTGGAGTATAAAAGCCCCTGCTTTTTTTAAGGGAAAATTTCAACTGCCGGAACAGCTTAACTGGACACGCCCACACAATGATTACCTTTGGATTTGTGCCGAAAAGGGAATACCCGGCTTACTGATTTATCTGGCAATTTTTGCGGCAATCCTTTATAATCTGTTCATGACCATCAAGAAAAGCCATTTGCCCGAATACAGATTACTGGCGTTGATTTTTTTAGGAACGACCATAGCGTATCTGGGAGTAGCTGTTTTTAATATGCCTTATGAACGCACAGAGCATCAGGTTATTATTGCAATAATAGCTGCAGCATCGGTATTAATGTATCAATCGGTAAGCCCGGCAAAGCCATTTAGAATTAACAGATATCTCTTACTTATACCAATGATTTTAATTTCAGGCTTTACTACGGTATACGGCTTTGCGGCTGTGTTACATGAATCACATGTACGTAAGGCCATTGAGGCACAAAATCTGCAAAATTGGGAAGAAGTCCTCCGGCAGGCTGAACTCGGTAAAAATAATCTGACCAGTCTGGACCCTATGTCATTTCCGGTAGAATATTACCAGGGTCTGGCATATGCCAGACTTAACCGCCATCAGGAAGCGGTGGATGTTTTAAAGGAGGCTTTGAAACTTTCACCTCACAACTTTTGGATAATCAATCAGATGGGGCAATCTTATTACAATCTGGGTATGTATAACAAAGCGCAGAAATGTGTTGAAAAAGTGCTTCGGATCATCCCAACATACGAAGAGGGACTTAAGAGTCTTTCAGCCATATATTATCAAAAAAAGAGATACGGAAAGGCATATCTGACATTAAAAAAAATACCAGGGTGGGAGCAGGATCCCGAAATTACCAGAAAAATAAAATTTCTTAAAGAAAAGTTTCAGCAACGAAAAAAAATGCAGGAAGAAAAGGCAAAAACCGGGAAATAACATCCCTGATTCTATTATAAAACTAATATGTCTGGCGTTTGCACATCTTGCCGTAGCCAGTTTATTTGTATTTTTGCGTTCAGTTCAATTTATAACCAACATATTCTTATTTAAAGACTTATCATCATGGCAAACGGTGTAAACAAAGTAATCTTATTGGGCAA
>CAZKCK010000258.1:0-5326 GCA_964550695.1 uncultured Bacteroidales bacterium
AAGCAGGTTTGTTGTACGAAAACTTACAAAAACCTGTTCGATGCCGGACAATAAATTCATTTAGCCACAAATAACCCGTTTTCTACAACAAATTGTACAGTTGAACGGCTGCGCTGTTCAAGCAGTACCTTTTTACCTGCCAACACCCTGTCAATGGTTTCCTGGTCATAATGGCGGATTGTGATCAACCACAAATCTTCATTGTATCTCACTTTGTAAGTTTTTTGCAGTTCGGCTATCACTTCCTGCGTCTTCCCGGGCTTGTAATCAACACATACTGAAAAACTGATGGCAGAATTCTGCATCAGGTTGACCGACAGATTGTATTGACTGAAAACACCAAAAATACTCTGAAGGTTCTTTTCAGCAATAAATGAAAAATCGCGCGGTAAGATGGAAATCAGAACTTGCCTTGTTTTAAAAATATAGGACGGAATATAGGGGAATGTACCATTGCTCTTTCCGATTACCGAGCCATTGCCGTGAGGTTGTAAGAAGGATTTGACAAAAAGAGGTATTTGTTTGTTTTCGAGCGGTTTAATAGTTTTTGGATGAATCACCGTTGCACCATAATATGCCAGCTCAATGGCTTCCGGATAACTGATCATATCCAGTTTAACGGCTTCCGGATAAAACTTGGGATCAGCATTGAGCAAGCCGGGAACATCTTTCCAGATTGTTACATCTGAAGAATTCAGCGAATATCCAAAAATGGCCGCAGTATAATCAGAGCCTTCACGGCCGAGGGTTACTGTATTATCCATCTGATCACTGCCAATAAAGCCCTGGGTTATAATAATATTGGCTTGTGAGAACAATTTGTGGGCTGTTTCCTGAATCAGATTTTGGGTAGTGTCCCAGTCAACAACAGCATCACGGTAGGTTTGATCAGTTTTAACCACATTCCTGGCATCGAGCAGACCTGCTTTTATTCCAATACTGTTCAGAAAACCACAAACGATGGTTGTTGAAAGCAATTCGCCATAACTTACCAATTGGTCATACTTTTTGTCATAGGGTTCAGCACTGTTTGTGCTTACAATATTAATAACCTGATTAAATAATGTTTCAATATCCTTTTGAACCTGATGTTCAGGATCTTTAAAAAGCTCATTGATGATGCCGTCATGATAGCTTTTGATTTCTGACAGAATCAAAGCCGAGTCAGAAGGGTTTCCTGTGATACTTTGCAATAAATTTTCAAATGCATTGGTGGTTTTTCCCATGGCTGATATAACCACAACTAATTTATAATCAGAATAATCTGATACTATTTTTGCCAGGTTCCTTACAGCAGTTGCATCTTTTACAGAAGCTCCGCCAAATTTGAAAATTTTTATCATCTGAATCCAATTGTTGGTACAAATTTACGTTATGCAACTGTACCATCATCAATATCATCAGAACTTTCCAATTAAGGCCTTTCATCTGTAACTTTTAACTTTGTCAGTCGTCATATCCTGTAAAATCCCAAAACTTATGATTAAAACAGTTGATCTTTCTAAAGTATTCAGAACAAGTGAAATAGAAACCACAGCTTTAAATAAAATCAGTCTTGAAGTCATGAAAGGCGAATTTGTAGCCATCATGGGACCGTCAGGTTGCGGGAAATCGACCCTCCTGAATATTCTGGGACTGCTTGATAACCCTACCGATGGTAAGTACAACTTCTTAAATACCGATGTGTCGGGGTATACTGAACGTCAGCGTGCTAACATGCGAAAAAACAATATTGGCTTTGTTTTTCAGAATTTTAACCTGATCGAAGAACTTAGTGTGTTTGAAAACGTGGAGCTTCCGCTCGTATATCTCGGAATTCCGGCGAAGCAACGGAAAGAAAAAACAGATGCCGTGCTCGAAAAAATGAATATTATTCACCGACGCAAGCATTTTCCGCTGCAACTTTCTGGCGGACAACAACAACGTGTGGCTGTTGCCAGAGCAGTCGTAGCCAACCCGGGGCTGATACTTGCCGATGAACCCACCGGTAATCTCGATTCAGCACATGGCGAAGAAGTAATGGATTTGCTCGATCAACTGAACAAAGCAGGTACTACCATTATCATGGTTACACACTCACAGCGCGATGCTGAATACAGCCAGCGCATCATCCGCCTGTTCGACGGGCAGATTATAAACGAAAACATCAACCGCAAATTTGCACTTTAAGCTGCAACTATATGTTATTCAATTATCTGAAGAGTGCATGGCGCAACATTACGCGTAACAAGTTTTATGCTGTTATCAATATCGCCGGATTGTCGATTGGTTTCCTGACCACAATTCTGATACTGCTTTTTGTACAGGATGAACTGAATTATGACAAGCATCATTCTAAATATGAGCGTATTTACCGTATTGAATCAAACTTTAACATCAACGGGAAACATGATAAATTTGCCATTGTGCCAATTCCCATGGGGCCGGCGTTTAAGATTGAGTTCCCGGAAGTTGAAGAGTTCGTGCGTTTTTCACGCGCTGATGATATCAGGTTGAGGTACAAGGAAAAGGAATTTGCCGAAGACAATGTGTATTATACTGATTCAACAATCTTTAAGGTTTTTGATCATGCTTTTGTAAACGGTGAAGCCAAAAATGCACTCAATGAGCCCAATACAATTGTGCTTACAAAGCAGATGGCAGAAAAGTATTTCGGCAAAAACAATCCCATTGGTGAAATCATCCGGTCAAATGAAAACCGTGACTATAAAGTTACTGCAGTCATTGAAAACCTGCCCTCAAACTCCCACCTGAAATTTGATGCCCTGCTTTCGGCAGCTACGTTGGTAAAAGACATGGGCGCTGAGCGATTCAACAGCATGGAACCGAATATGTTCTGGAATATTGGTGTGTTTACCTACGTATTGCTCAAACCCAATTCGTCAATTGAATCGGTGTATAAAAAATTTCCGGCGTTTTATAACAAGTATATGGCTGAGATCGGCAAACAGATCAATGCGGGTTATGAACTGATGAGCAACCGCCTTGATGAAGTGCATCATTCAGCTTTTATAGAGGCTGATTTACCCAAAGGAAGCAAGTCATATATCTACCTTTTTCTGGCTATTGCTGTGTTTATACTTGTGCTGGCAGCCATCAATTATATGAATATGGCCACGGCCCGGTCGGCAATCAGGTCGCGCGAGGTGGGGATACGCAAAGTGCTGGGCGCTTACCGGGGGCAACTGATGCGGCAATTCTTCGGCGAATCGGTCATCCTATCAGTTTTAAGCCTGATCATTGCACTTACGCTGGCAGCTGTTATTTTGCCTTCATTTAATACGTATTCCAATCGCCTAATTGGATTTGGCAACCTCTTTTCATTCGAAATACTCACCGGAAGTATCATTATAAGCATTCTTGTCGGATTGCTGTCAGGCATGTATCCCGCTTTGTTTTTGTCGTCATTTCAGCCTACGGTTGTGCTCAAGGGTTTAGGTTTCGGCGGGCAACGGGGATTGCTGCGTAAATCGCTGGTAGTGTTTCAGTTTATCATTTCGGTGGTGATGATTATGGGTACATTGACCATCCGCAATCAGCTTGAATTTTTAAAGACCGCCGACATTGGAATGGATAAGGAAAATGTGTTGGTTGCAGTGCTTCAGGACACCACTTTCAGGAAGAAAATACCGCAGTTGCGTGATGAATTGCTTAAAAATCCGCATATCAAAGGGGTCTCAACTTCCAGCGGAATTCCGGGCAATATGCGTTCAATTGTGGTGATGAAGGTTGAAATGAATGGGAAAATGCAGGATCTGGCTGTAAATTTTTCGATGGTTGATACCGGATATGTTGACCTGATGAAACTCAGGATCATCAAAGGCCGCAATTTTGATAAAAACATGAAAACCGATTTTCGGGAGGCTGTGATTGTAAACGAAGCTGCTGTTCGAAAATTTGGATGGGGCAATGATGCGCTGGGTAAGAAGGTTGATTTTGGAATTGATTTGAAGGGCGGGGTGGAAATGCCCACCAAAGTGATAGGTGTGGTAAAGGATTTTAATTATGTTTCTTTGCAAAACCCTATCGAGCCTTTCGCCATATTTCTTACCAAAAGACCGATGTATTTTCTGAGCATCAGGATTGACGGAAGTGAACCTGCCAAGACGCTTGATTTTATACGCGAAAAGTGGACTGCCCTGGGATCGCCTGATCCTTATGATTATTCATTTCTTGGTTCAGAGCTCAATAACATGTATGAGGGTGAACAAAAGCTTACGGCCGGGTTTGGGGTTGCCTCTTCGCTTTCAATTTTCATTGCATTGCTGGGGTTGCTGGGATTGTCGTCATTTATTGCAGAGCGCCGCACAAAGGAAATCGGCATACGGAAAGTGCTGGGGGCTTCTTCGCTGAACCTGATGCAGATGCTGTACCGTGAATTTGTAATACTTGTTGCCATTGCGTTTGTAATTGCGGCTCCTCTTGCCACCTGGGGCCTTGATAAATGGTTGCAGGAATACGCATTTCATACGGCAATTTCATGGGGTATTTATGTGCTTGCCGCAATCTTGTCGCTTGGCATTGCAATCCTAACAACTACGTATCATACAGTGAAGACGGTACGAACCAATCCGGTGATGGCTATCAAATATGAGTAGGTAATGAGTTAATGAGTTCATGTGCTTATGTGCTCATGTGCTCATGAGGGGAAACTAACAACATTAGAATTTTGAATTATTAATTTTGAATTTTTAATGAAAGAGCCATACGATTAGGATTCGGGATTTGAATTGCCAAGGGTTTTTATGAGCACATTTTCACACTAGCACATGGGATAATGTACTGATTTGCTTATGTAAAAATAAAAATTAAGGACGAGTCAAGGTCACAAGTCAGTCATTTTGCGACCCTCAGCGGTTCGGTCTTTTTTTACCGCAGAGAAACGCAAAGAAGAAGCAAAGAACCGCGGAGAATATTCAATATATACGATGATTCAGGATAGGGAAAAAGATTGTAAATTTCAAATTGTAAATATTTTGCCATTCGGATGTTGGTTTTCAAATATTTACAATTTGCAATTACCAATTTACAATGTCTTTCAAAGCCCTTCACCCTGTGCCCTTCACCTTTTACCCTTTACCCAATTTACAATGTCTTTCAAAACCCTTTACCTTTCACCTTTTACCATTCACCTTTTACCCTTTACCTTTTACCCTTCATATCTCCTTCTTAAAATACGGGAACCTATCCTTCAAATTATTGATCGGACTTTCAAAGTATTTCCATGAGAAATGCGATAGGATGAACGTAAGCACATAAAATACAACAAATTGTGAATATTTGGTAGTTGCGGTTATCCCGATTTTCGGACTCAGTTTATAATATA
>CAZKCK010000259.1:0-971 GCA_964550695.1 uncultured Bacteroidales bacterium
TTTTTGTCTATTGCTTTTTGTCTATTGTTATTTCGCACTTTACTCGTATACGATCTCACGTTCAACAATGCTATCCGGTTCTTTTTCAACAAGTTTAACTTTTTTAATCCAGTTATTCTTCTTATCATACTCATACATATAATAAAAATGTTTCAGTGTGCCATCGGTTGCGGTCATGGTTTCAACCGTCACGTTGCCTTTGTCATCGTATTGATAGCTAATCTTTTTGTCGAGGTTACCTTCCGCAGAATACCTGCAGTTTTCGATTTTATGCCCGGCATCATCAAACTTGTAAGTGAACCTTTTTTGTAGCTTGTTATCAGGCCCAAAACTTTTATCCTCAATAATATTCCCCAGATTATCATTGACATAGGTGTACTTTTTTTCCACTTTTCCTTCAGAAGAATAGCTGATATCTTCTGCTAAATTCCCTTTGTCGTTATAAGTATATTTTATTTTTCTGATCAGCTTTTTTTCAGGATTAAATAAGTTCTGTTCCAGTCTTTTTCCATGAATGTCATAAATGTATTGAAATATTTTCTCAATTTTTCCATCCGCATCGTACCCGATATCTTCAGTTTTATTGCCAAGGGCATCAAATGAATTGGTATAGTAAAACTCCAGATTACCTTTCACTGTCTGCCCGTCTTTTTCAATCGCCTGCCATGTGAGTTCTTTGATTGATTTGATACTGCCGTTTAAACCAAGTCTGTTTAAATCGTTTTTCTGCCCGTGCAACTGAAAACACCACACAATGGCCAAATAAATAAGAATGGATTTTGATTTCATAATCTTTAATTTGGTACAAATGTAATTGTTTTCCGTTTTCAGTCTCATGACACGGCTAGTCCAAATCCTCATCCCAAAGTTTATACATTAATGCAAAAACCCTCCCCCCGGCAATGCAGGAGAATGGCTTTTTGGTAGGCAGCTGGCACATTAACTCATGTGCTAATTAGATAATGTGAAAA
>CAZKCK010000259.1:981-5288 GCA_964550695.1 uncultured Bacteroidales bacterium
CAAGGTAAAAGGTAAAGGGTAAAAGGTAAAGGGTAAAAGGTAAATGGTGGATATTGAATTTGAGGCAATTATTCATAGGCACATGGCCTCATTAGCACATTATCCCATTAAATTCACATTTCCACATTCTCACATTCTCACATCTTCACATCTTCACATCTTCACATCTTCACATTTTCACATCTTCACATTTTCAAATCTTATTTGCTTTTGTCCGGGAAAGTCGGAACCTTTGGCCAATCAGCCGGCCATGATTTCAGCTCCTCAAGGATTACTTCTATGGATTTATTCAGTTGCTGGTCTTCGCCGGCATATTCTTTTGCGGGATCATTATCTACCATAATATCCGGATCAACGCCATGGCCTTCGATGATAAATCCTTTTCCTTCAACATCAAACGGACCGAATTCGGGTTTGTTCAGAATACCTCCGTCAATCAGTGGCAGGCTTCCGCGGATACCCACAACACCGCCCCATGAACGCATTCCAATGGTCTTTCCGATCTTGTGGAACTTGAACTGGAACGGGAACAAATCGCCGTCAGAGGCTGAATAGTTGTCGAGCAGCATAACCTTGGGGCCCCAAATCGTGGCATTCGGACGTGTTGAAACTGCACCATTGCGCATGACCGAGAACGTGGAAAGCTCACGCCTCAGGCGTTCAATAATCATGGGCGATACGTTGCCGCCGCCATTGCCGCGGTCATCAATAATTAGCGCGCGCTTGTTGAGTTGCGGGTAATAATACTTTACAAATTCATTCAGGCCTTCAACGCCCATGTCGGGGATATGAATGTATCCCACCTGATCATTGGTGGCTTTGCTCACCTTTTCGATATTGCCCTGCACCCAGTTGTAATAATACAATGAAGCTTCATCAGCCACAGGTACTACCAACACCTTGCGGCTGCCTTCGGTAGCGGCTTTTTTGGAAACAGTCAGTTCAACCTGTTTGCCGGCAGTATTGATGAGCGATTCATAAATATCGTTCATGGTTTTGGTCTCTTTTCCATTCACGGCCAGTATGAAATCACCTTCGGCAATATCAAGTCCGACTTCGGTAAGTGGTGAGCGAAGACCGGGGTTCCAGTTCTCACCTTTCATGATTTTTTCAATCTTGTAGTATCCTGAAGCATCACGGCTGAGTTTTGCGCCCAACAATCCGGTATTGATGCGTTCGGGTGAAGGTTTGTCGCCACCGCCCACATAGGCATGCCCGACACTCAGTTCACCATTCAGTTCACCTATCAGATAGTTCAGGTCGTTGCGGTTGTTCACATAAGGCACCAATACAGCATATTTGTCGTGCATAGCCTTCCAGTTTAAACCATGCATGCCCGGATCGTAAAAGAAATCGCGCATCTGACGCCACGATTCATCATAAATCTGTTTCCATTCTTTCTGCAGGTCAACCTTTACTTTCATACCCGAAAGGTCCATGAAATCCTCGGCATTGATTTTGCCTTTGGGCGCATCAATAATGGCATATTTCCCACGTGCATTCAGCATCATTTTCTTGCCATCGGCTGATAGTGCAAAGGTGTTGTAATCGCCAAGAGCGGTTTCTTTCTGGTCTTCGAGTGAGAACCAGCAAAGTGAAGTGCCGGCTTTGTTGTTGCGGACATAGTATGAACCACCTTCGCGCGGGAAAATGTTCCAGTATGCACCGGCTTCGATGGGCAGTGCGACGGAACGTCCTTCGATGCCATCAAAATCAATTTTTACATCCAAACCCGCAGTTTCAGTAGCTTTGTCATCCTTCTTGTCTTTTTTATCCTTCTTATCCTTCTTGTCTTTTTCAGCAACATCTTTGGCGGGTTCGTCCTTTTTAACGCTTACTTCATTGTTTTCCGGAGCAAAGGGTGATGCCGTTGTCTTCCGGAGTGGGACAAGGTAAACTTTAGACATATCAGTATATACGTGATTCCATTCAGTCCATGAGTAGGTAGGATTAAAATCACGGCTGGATGAAAAATACAGGAATTTTCCGTCGGGGCTGAACGATCCGCTGCCTGATTCGTACCAGGTATCGGTAACATAGTGTTTCTCAGTGGTTGTAAGGTTGTAGATCATGATACGTGTACTCGAATTGCGTTCAGGCATTGAGTAAACAATCCATTTGCTGTCGGGCGCCCAGTTAAAGTCACGCAGTTCACCTTCGGCAGTTTTTTCAACCAATGTAATCGCTTTGGTAGCGATGTCGATGTATTGCAGGCGCTGCAGCCTGTCAGACCACAGTATTTTTTTGCTGTCAGGCGACCAGATCATGCTGTATTTGTATGCATCAGCGGTATTGGTAAGCTGAATGGCGGCTTCGCTGCCGTCTTCTTTCTGAATGTAAATTTCATCTTCACCGTTGCGGTCAGAGATAAAGGAAACATATTTTCCATCGGGTGACCATGCAACATCACGGTCGTGGGCACCATTCGATTCGGTAAGGTTGCGGGTGATTCCGGTTTTAAACGGAACGGTAAACACATCGCCGCGTGCGCCGAATACACCGCGTTTGCCATCGGGTGATACATCAAAGGTATTGATGCTTTTTGAAGCATCTTTCCAGACTGAACGTCCAGAAACAAAGTCTTCTGAAATGCTTACGTTTATTTTCTGAGTGGTACGTGTGGCAAGGTCGAAGGTAAAGAGGTAACCACCATTCTCATAAATGATGGATTTATCACCCAGCGATGGCCATTTGATATCGTATTCGGTATAATTCGTAAGTTTTTCGGTTTGTTTTGTTTTGGTGTTGTAACAAAACAGGTTCATGGTACGGTCGCGGTCGCTGAGGTAATATACCACATCACCCTTCCACATGGGGAAGATGTCCTGGTTGACGGTATTGGTGATATTTTCCACTTTTTTGGTTGCAAAGTCATAAATCCAGATATCGTCGGCCATGCCACCCTTGTAATATTTCCAGGTGCGGAATTCGCGGAACACGCGGTTGTAGGCCAACTTGGTGCCATCGGGTGAGTAAGAGCAGAAGCCGCCGGCAGGGAAGGGGAGTTCTTCTGAAAGACCGCCATTCACTGAAGCCACAAACAGTTGCCCCTTGAAATCGTTGAATGATTGTTTGCGTGAGCGGTACACAATACTTTTGTCATCGCGCCAGGTCATCACAATGTTGTTGGGGCCCATGCGGTCAGAAATGTCATCACGGCCTAAGGTTGCAGTGTAGGTGAGGCGTTTTGGAATGCCGCCCTCTGCAGGCATCAGATACACTTCGGTATTGCCATCATATTGGCCCGTGAATGCAATGGATTTGCCATCGGGTGAAAAACGTGCAAACATCTCATAGCCTTTCAGATCGTTCGTAAGTTTACGGGCAACACCTCCGGCAGTGTTTACTGAATAAAGATCGCCGGCATAGGTAAATACCACCTGATTTCCGTGAATGGCCGGAAAACGCAGCAGCCGTGCTTCAGACTGGGCAAACAGGCTTGCTGTGACCCAGATGGAAAGAAAAAACAGAATAAATGATTTTTTCATAAAGTATGTTTTGGGTTTATTGGTTGCAAAAGAGCAGTTAAAATTACTTTAAAATGAAACACGGCCGGCAGGGTTATGGCTGTTCCTGAAATGCGTAAACCCCGGGCCGTGTTCATCGGAAATTGAGCTAAATGAAAAACGTGACGGAGTACTCCAATTTTGTGCCATGATTTAAAATGTTGTTTATGTGAATGTTGTTGCAAACGTTTGCAGATCCCATGTCACAAAAGCGCACAGGCTATAGTCCGTTAGCGGACAAGTTTGGGATTTAAGAATTATTTAACAAAAAATGCATCACCCCAGGTTATAAATACTCCCATCTTTGCCAAAAATTTACGTTATGGCATTGATAAAAATCTTGGAAAAACATGAAGCTACCGATAAAGTAGCTGAAATTTATGGTATTATGGAATCGCAATGGGGCATGATCCCGGAAGCCTTTTCACTTTTCAGTACAAGTCCTGATCTGCTTACTGCTCAGTTTAACAACCTGAACATGTACATGCGTCACCCTTCGATCAGTGGTAAACTGCTGGCATTTATACGTCTGGTGGTATCAGAAATTGAAGAATGCAAATATTGTGTGGGCATGAATTCAGGTATCCTGATGCAATATGGGGTATTGCCCGAACAATCAGCCGAAGCCAAATCCGACCCTTCAAAAGCCCCGCTGGATGAGAAAGAAAAAGCCATGTTGCTTTTTGTTGTAAAAGTTGTAAAAAACTCAAATACGATTGAAGCAGCCGATGTTGACAGCCTGCGTGGACTGGGCTGGACTGACCGTGAGATTCTGGAAGCAGCTTACCATGGTGTTACCGG
>CAZKCK010000260.1:0-5270 GCA_964550695.1 uncultured Bacteroidales bacterium
TGACTTCATGTTTGGGTGGTGAAGCAGTTGCCGGTGGTAAAATGAAAGAACCCGGCACAGTCCATTGGTTTTCTCCCAATGCTGGAGCCACAAATGAAAGCGGATTCTCCGTTATTGCCGGAGGTAACCGCAGTTTTGGAAATTTCGACGCGATGGGGTATGGTGGTTCGTTCTGGTCAGTAACGGGCATTGATGATGTTTTTGCATGGGGTCGTGATATCTTCTACTATAATACTGTGGCAAACCGGCATGGGACCGATAAAAAGAGTGGTTTATCAATTCGTTGTATAAAAGATTAATTATGAAAAAAGTCATTTTTCTTTCCTCATTCATGATTGCCATGTACACACAGTTGCTCATGGCACAAAATAATCTTCCATATCTGGGGCAGGATCCGCCGGGAATGACCGTTAAGCGGTTTCCGCCCGATTCAATGCTGGCAAACAACAGCAGTTGGTGGCATGGCTCACCGGTATTTACGCCCGATGGCCTTGAGATGTTCTGGACAGAATATGTAAGATACAGTCCCACAGTAGAGAATGGAACACTGTTCACGATGAAGGTCGAAAATAATAACTGGAGCTCCATTCAGCATCCTTCGTTTGGCATCACCGGCTATTTTGAAAACAGCCCTGTATTTTCAGTTACTGGTGATACACTTTATTTCTTTTCGATGCGGCCCGGAGGCCCTTTCTTTATGGTTACGCGCATCGCCGGAAGTTGGTCGCAACCTGTTGCATTGCAGATACCGGTACCCGCCGGGATGAGTTTTGGACTTCAACTGGCCGTGAACCGTTTCAGGGATGTTTATTTTGAATTGTCGTCACAGGCAAATCCTCAATCTGATATTTATGTTTCACGCTTTCAGAATGGGGGGTATCAGATGGCTCAAAAACTGGAATATGAAATTAATACAGCATCCAGCGAGTGGGGGCCGTTTATCGATCCTGATGATCAGTACCTGATTTTTTCGTCGAACCGGCCGGGAATGATTGGATTACAGTACGATCTGTATATCAGCTACAGAAATGCGGATTTGTCATGGACAGAGCCAATCAATATGGGAACCGACATAAATTACTCTGGTGGTTATTTCCCGTCGGTTACCCTTGATAAACAGTTCCTTTTCTTCAATACAGCCAGACCCGGCGATCTGGCGTACAATGCTTACTGGATAAGTGCCGCCGTAATTGATAGTTTGCGAACCACAACAGGGATTCAGAAAAACCAGCAGCCGCTGCAGTTCATCAAATTGTTTCCCAATGAACCCAACCCTTTTAAGGATGAAACCACCATCTCTTTTGAACTGGGTTCAGTGGCGAAGCTGACCATTGAAGTATATAACATGGCAGGCGTTAGGGTAAGGAGTATTGCCCGGGATAAAATTTATCCGAAAGGAATCAGTAGCTTTACATTCAATACCTTATGGCTTAAACCAGGAACATATACATGCGTTTTGATTCCTGAAACAGGCAGCACTGTTTCACAGAAAATGCTTATCGTAAAATAAATAATCAGGTGGTTTGTTAAAATTGCAATAAAATGAAAATCAGATATTTGTTTTTGCTGTTAGTTTGGCTTTTCTGTATGCCTTGTATTGCCCAGCCTGTGAATATTCAGATTGGCGGTCAGTACAATGAGTGGACGAATGAGCCTTCTGTTTGCATGAACCCATCAAATCCTGATGAAATTATGGTCGGTTCGGTGATTGATAATTACTATACATCCAATGACGGAGGATTTAACTGGCAACACGGAACGATCACTTCCTCGTATGGCGTAAATGGTGATCCTGTAATTTTAGCCGATACGGCTGGCCGTTTTTACTATTTTCACCTTGTGCCTGATCTGAGCCGCGTGGTTTGTCACAAAAGGGAAAGCCTGGAGGCACCATGGTCAACTGAATCGTATACTGCGGTTTATAATAATTATGACATTGATAAGGAATGGGCTGCCTATGATCCCGTTACCAACAACCTGTATGCTACCTGGACACGTTTCAATACCTGGGGTAGTTCAAACCCACAGGACTCATCTGATATTTTTCTGGCCAAATCAACTGATGGTGGTGTATCATGGGGTGAGCAGAAACTCATCAGCAACGCGGGTGGCAATGCCACAGCTGGTTTTTACAGCGTGCATGGCTCATACCCCACAACAGGCCCCAATGGCGAGGTATATGTAGCCTGGTGGAGCCCACAGGGGATGATGTTCAATAAATCGATGGATGAAGGTGAAACCTGGCTGGATTCTGATATCAATGTTACAGGGTTTCCGGTACAATGGATTACAGGTATTCCGGGGATTCAGACCGGCGTGAGTTTTCCGGTAATAGCCTGCGACCGCAGCAATGGGATCAATCACGGCGCAATCTACGTAAATTGGACTGACAAAAGAATTGCCGGAAATGATGCAAACATCTGGCTGGCAAAATCCATTGATGGTGGTTTAACATGGTCAGCACCTGTTCGTGTGAACGATGACGGACCCGGTAAGCATCAGTTTTTCAATTATATAACTGTCGATCAGGTAACGGGCAAAATCTATGTCATCTTTTATGACCGCAGAAATTATACCGATACCAATACAGATGTTTATCTCGCCATTTCAGATAATGGTGGTGAAACTTTTGCCAACTATAAAATCAGTGAAACCCCGTTCATCCCGTTCTCAACGCTTTTTTTCGGGCACTATATTGGTGTGGCTGCCCACAATAACCACGTTTTCGCCACATGGGTTCGCATGGACAATGGCCAACTGAGCCTCTGGGGAGCACCGATTGATCCGGACGCTGTAGGCACTGAATCGGTATCCGCAATTCCTTTCTCGCTGGAACAAAATGCACCGAATCCCTTCAATGAACACACCTTTTTCTCCTTCAAACTGATCGATGACACCGAAGTTTCGCTCCGGGTAATTGATATTTATGGGAAAGAAGTGGCAGTGCTTATCAATCATCAGATAATGAATGCCGGTAAACATGTAAAACAATTTGCCCCCGAAAAATATAATTTGCCATCAGGAGTCTATCATTATTCGCTCATAACTGACAAACATGTAGTTACAAAAAAAATGATTTATTCCAGATAACCAATGTATAAACCACTTTTCAATATTTTATTATGAAAATTAAACTTCTTGTCGTTTTAACATCACTGCTGATGTATGTGTTCGATTTGTGTTCGTTCAACACAAGTTCCGGGCAAACAGTTATTCCGGATACAACATCCGTCGGTTACCAGCTTATAAAGGCAGTAGAAAAAGGAGATTTGGCATGCTACAACGCGCTGATGAGTGAAAATCCGAAAATGGAAAGTGTAATAGAGCCCACCCGAAATGAAACCCTGCTTCATATAGCTGCCAGATACAATCAGCCTGAAATGGTAAAGTTGCTGATAAATAAAGGTTTGAATGTGAATGCTGTGAATCAGGCCGGAAACACACCCTTGCATCTGGCCGTATTCAGTGGCTCTTACGCATTAATTGAATCGCTGTTTAAGCACGGGGCTGATTATCAGTTACGCAACCAGCGTGGCCGAACTGCTCTGGAATATGTTTCTTATGGAAAAAATCCTGAAATATACAATCTGTTTCTTGCAAAGGATAAGGATATCCTGAATTATAAGTCAGCTGAAGGAGCCGGTTTGCTCCATTGGGCTGCCACTGCCGGCGATACTGCCGGTTTTGCATATCTGCTGGCAAAAGGTCTGGATGCGAAAACTGAAGACAATAACGGAGCAAATGTGGTTCACTGGGCTTATTCAAATGGTGATATAATCATGCTGCGATACTTGAAAAATATGGGATTGGATTACAATTTGGTTTCTTCAAAGGGCTTTTCTCCCGTCACTGTGGCCATGATGCAGAAAAACCTGAAAACAATTGAGATTCTCCTCGAAGTCGGATTAACTGTCAACCAAAAATTTCCACCCGAAAACAGCACATTATTCATCGAAGCCTGTAATCTGGATGCAATTGAAATTGCCGATTATCTGGCAGAGAAAGGTGCTGATATAAATGCAGTGGATGCCAACGGTTTTTCAGCCCTTTGCTGGTCGGTAAACAATAACCGCCCATTGATTACCAAATTTTTACTCGAAAAGGGAGCTAACGTCAATATCATGACAAATGATGGCCGTACACCTTTGCTCATCGCATTGAACCACGATAGCCTGAATGTGATTAAACAACTGGCTGAACACGGTGCTGATTTTAAATCAGTAGATTCTTCCGGCTTATCAGCTATTCATAGTGCTGTGATACAGGGGAATATGCAATTAACGGGGTACCTCATAAGTAAGGAAGCACCAGCCGGATTGAAAGATCAATTTGGTTTGACGCCTTTACATTATGCTGCTGTTTATGGCCGGTCAGCCATTGCCAAAGCATTGATTCAATGTGGTGTTGATGTGAACCCAACTGATAATCTGAAATTTAATCCGCTTTATTATGCTTCATTGTACGGCCATACTGATGTGAAAACCCTTTTAGTGAAAGCAGGTGCCGAAAAATCCGGCCAAGAGACCCTGAAACCTTTGCTTACGTCCAAACTAAAAAATGGCGAATCAATTGTACATTACCTCAACCATAGTGCCTATGCCATCGAAACCACAAACCATTTTCTTGTGTTCGATTATTTTCATTTTCTTGCTCCTCCTGATAATTCTTCACTTCAAAACGGGCGCATCGTACCTGAACAACTTGACGGAAAGCAAATAGTTGTTTTTGTGAGCCATGACCATGGTGATCACTATGACACAAGTATTTGGAACTGGCAGTTGGTCAGGCCTGATATTAAATATGTGTTGGGATTCAAGCCGGATGTTTCCAAACCTTACGAATTTATTGAACCCCGCCAGGCCAAAACAATTGGTGAAGTGAGGGTTTCAGCAATAAAGTCAACCGATGCAGGTGTGGGTTTTCTGGCAGAAGTTGACGGAATTGTGGTTTTCCACCCGGGTGATCATGTAAATAAAGCACGCGAAATCACTGATGATTTCAGGGCTGAGATTGATTACTTTGAAAGCTTGCATAAAAAGGTTGATTTTGCATTTTTCCCGGTTACAGGCTGTGGCTTTCCTGATGCTGTATCGGTTAAAAACGGGAATATGTTTACCATTCAACAGCTGAATCCTGCAGTATGCTTCCCGATGCATGCCGGAATTTCTGAATGTGAGGCATTTGCAGCTGAAATAAAAGAGAAGTTTACGGGCAAACTTACTTTTTATGGCAAATATCCGGGAGACAGTCTGATCTATACAGGGAATTAA
>CAZKCK010000261.1:0-5229 GCA_964550695.1 uncultured Bacteroidales bacterium
TAACAGTCAGTCCGGGAGCATCCATTGAAGTTACCGGTACCTATCCTGATTTCACGATTGGCAATACGGCACCTGACCAACTTGTTACCTTAAATCCCGGGAATGCCATTGATATTATGGGTGCTTATCCTGATTACACAATTACCAACACTTTACCCGATAAGGTTGTGGTTTTATCGAACGGAACAGGTATCAGCGTTGTAGGGCTTTATCCATTGTTTAACATTACCAATACCAAACCTGACCAGACGGTGGTTTTGAACAATGGTACCGGTATCGGTATTACAGGCACTTATCCGAATTTTACTGTTACCAATACTTCACCCAATGCCACACATACCGGCGATGCCACGGGTTCTTCAGCACTTACGGTTGTAAAAATACAAGGGCGTGATGTTTCTGCCTCTGCACCTTCAACCAACCAGATTCTGAAATGGAATGGAACCACCTGGACGCCTCAGTCAGATGTTACGCGTGATGACTGCCCTTCAGGGTATACTTCAATGGGGGCACAATACTGCATTCAGACAAATATGCTCGACTGGACTTCACGGACATGGTTCAATGCCATTGATATCTGCGGCGATAACGGCGCCCGTTTATGTTCATGGGCTGAATGGTACAATGCCTGCGTGAACGGAACAGGGTTGGCGAATATGCTCAATTACTGGCAATGGACTGATGACGGAGTGTCAACCACCAATTATGCACGTGTTACCGGTGGTGCAAATTGCACGGCAAGAGACAACAAGGATGTGGATGTTTCATCAAATGGAACTTATACCCGTTGCTGCTTTTCGAAATAGCAATACAGAATGAGGCTGTATTGAAACCTTTGATACAGCCTTGTTCTTTTAATCATCAAATTCGTGTATAGCTCAACCAGATATCACACAATCTTATTCCTGATCCTGATTTTTAGCTTTTCAGGATTAAATGTTTCTGCTCAACAAATCAGAGGTGTATTGGCCTTTGACCCAATTCAGGCTAAATATTTGTTTCTTAAAGAGGTAATTGGCAATGAATCAGCAAGTATTGATACTTGTGTGATCGGCAGAGATGGATCGTTTTTATTTCGTGGTAAAAAATACCCGGAAGGGTTTTATCAATTGTGTATGAACGATACCAATTGCGTTGAAATTATTGTAAATCCCGTTGAAAAAGAAATAGATTTATACTTTGAACAACCAAAACTTAAAGATGGTATCAGTATTTTAAAATCAATTGAAAATCAGTTGTTATGGTCAAATAAATTATTTGATAAAGCCGGCAGTGAACGCAGAAAGGCACTTTTTATCAGCAAATCGTATGTTCAGGCCACTGACACCGCCCGCATAAATTATTACAAGCATGAAATCAGGAAACTTGATTCTTTACAAAACCGCTATACCCAATCACTGATTTCGGCTTACCCGGGAACCTATTTTGCAAAAACCGCCAGCCTTATTTTATTGCCGGGTCCCAAAGAAAAATGTCATTATTTTGATGATATCGATTTTACCGATATCAGTCTGATCCGCAGTCCTGTGTTGCCTTTCCGCATGATCGATTATTTGCATTATTACACAAAATACGATGAGGAAGGATTTAAATCTTCAGTTGATACGATTCTGAAGCGGGCTCAGATTAACGAATCGGCTGAAGGCTTCTGTCTGAACTTTTTACTCAAGCTGTTCGATCAAACCGGACCTGCGGTTGTTTTTCAGTATTTGATTGAGAAATATGTATTAAACAATGCCTGCAGTGAGCAAATTTCAGGTGATGCCATGAAGCATCAGGCAGAAGCATACCGCTTGTTGCTTCCGGGAAATACGGCACCTGATTTTTTGCTTCCCGAAAGGCGTGGTGATAGCATTACACTTGCGGAGGTATTGAAATCGAATGATGGTGTGTTGCTGTTTTTCTGGTCATCTGAATGTGGGTTCTGCAGGCAGGAAATTCCGGGTCTTAAACGGTTATATGAAGGTTTAAAAGAATCGCGGTACGAAATCATTGGAATTTCGCTGGATACAAAAGAAGATGATTGGAGGAATGCACTGTGTTCTGACAGTCTCCCATGGATAAATTGTACTGATTTAAAGGGTTGGGAGTCTGCAGTTGCCAAAGCTTATAAAATCCATAAAACACCCTCGTTTTATTTGATTGATCATCAGATGAAAATTATTTCAAGACCTAAGAATGTGAATGAATTGCCGGCTTTTTTTACTTTGCAACAGTTCAGCAATAAAAAAGCCCACCCATAGGGCAGGCTTTCAGGATTATAAAAGATTAAAATCTAGCGGATTTCAACTTTGCGGATATTCACACCTTCAGCAGTTGTAACTTTCAGCAGATAAAGTCCTTTTTCAACAGCACCTGTGGTAAAATGTGTCTGTTCTGCATTCATATCCTGTGTATAAACAGTCTGTCCGGCCATGTTCATCAGGCTGATATTGCTGATGGTGGTTCCGGCTTTAACGTTCAGAACACCATTGGAAGGATTGGGATAAACTTCAACTTTGGCAGTATTTGCAGTTATATTACCAACTCCACTCTGTATTGTCATGGTTACGGGGATTGTTACAATAGGGCTGTTGGAGCTGTTATTTGTAATGACCAGATTGGCTTCATATACCCCGGGTTCCAGGTTGTAGGCAGCAGCATAAACTTCCACGCTGCTGGTCTGACCTGCCGGTGTGGTTCCTGAGGCTGTGTTCAGTGTGAGCCAGGTAGCTGTGATAGGATCAATGGCAATATTCCATGTAAGGTCAGCGGTTCCGGCATTGGTAATGTCTAATGGCAAAGTATCGGTTTCAATGCAGGTAAGCAGGGTAGATAAAGCGGTTGCACTGACTGAAATCTGTGCTGTGGCACTTCCTGTTCCGAGTACGCCACCCATTTTAAACATACCGCTGTTGTACTGGTTTTCGTTGAAACCGCCTGCCCATCCGCAGGTATTGTCAACAAAATCAGCGGAAAGGAATTGTTTTGAATTGGTGCCACCAAAGTAAGTCCAAGTTGAACCTGCGTCAAAGGAGTAAGATGCTCCGGTAGCTCCGGTAGCAGCACCTGTTGAAACATAAGTGTTGGGTGAACCCGGAACAGCTACGATATCGCTGGTGAGGAATGCGCCTGCGGGTGTAACGGTTGACCAGGTAACACCTGCATCGGTGGTGCGTTTCAGTGTGATGGGTGCCACGGTCTGGGCAACCAGTCCGTTGTTCACATCGCTGAAAGCTATGATATTGATACCGCCATTGGTTCCGGGCGTAATTCCTGTGCTGACGATTCTCCAGTGGAATCCACGGTCGTCAGAAACATAAAGCTTGGCTTTGTTGGTGCCGAACATGATGGTGTTGTCGCCAACAGCCTCAATTACCGAAGTCCATCCGCCTTCACCGCTGGCTGCTGTACCGCCTGTGATGTTGGCCTGGGGAACGCGGGTCCAGGTGGTTCCGCCATTGGTGGTGGTATAAATTTCAAAGTAGCCGTCTTTTACGTCGCCATGGCACATACCGTTGTTTTCATCCCAGAAATAAACGTTGTCAGCAAATGATGCAGAACCTACCAATGCACCAGCCTGATGGGTCCAGGTTGTACCGCCGTTGGTTGTTTTATATACACCACAGGTATTGTCCTGGTTGCCTACGCCGTTGTACAAGGCAACCCATGCTGTGGTGGCACTTACTGCGCTGATATTGCCCAGGCCGTAGGTTGCTCCGCCAAGCACCTGACCCTTGGTCCAGGTTGTTCCGCCGTCGGTGGTGCGTGTAAATTCATTGGTTACGGCTGCTCCGCCTGAACCATCATAACCTGTGGCCCATGCAATGTTGTGGTCAACAGCACTTACGTAACCAATACCCCTTGATGCGGCGGTGAATGCCGAATTTTGTATAGTCCATGTAAAGGTGTTATTGCCTGGTTTGATTCCATAAACAATGGCATTGCCATCGTTAAAATTATTTCCGAGGGGATTTAAGGCACCAATGGCATAATAGCCATTTCCTGAACCTGACCAGCCCCAGTTGAAATGGAATTTTGAATCGCTTGAACGGTAACCGTCGCATACCCATGCATGGCCACCGCTGGCAGTACTTGAGCCTGAATAATAAACCGGACGACTGGCTGTAAGTTCTGCAATCAGCAGGTCTTTCCATTCAGTGGCGGTATAGTCAACCATATCAGCATAAGAGGTTGAAGGATCATAATTGAAGAAGTTTACGAGGGCAAAAGCCACATCGGTACTGTAAGCGCCTGAGCCATCAACACCATAGCCCATATTTACCGATACGCCGGCATAATACATCAAACGGGCAACTTCGGCATTGTTGGAAGTAACATTGTTAGGCATGCCTGAAAAATTAAAATTGGCAGTGGCAAAATTGGCTGATTGCAAGCCATAGGTGGCGTGTGTATAGGAATGTGAGTTCAGCCCGTTTACCGGGAAGCTGTGGTATTTCATGATCTGCGACATGGTGGTGGCCACGCAGCCGGTCCAGGCATGGTTACATGAACCCATACCGGCATTGGCAACAGGGCACAGGGTATTGTAATAACATCCCTGATCCCAGGTGGTTGTAAGCAGTGGATTTACGTCCATCACGGCTTTGTCGAAACTGTTGTTCAGCAACCGGTCCCACTCGGGGCGGGTGGTGCTGTTGCTGAGACTGGCATTTACGATAGAGGTAATCTGACGGCTGTAACCATCAAACCAAGCCTGTGCTTCAGGATTTACACTTTCAACTGAATAGGCACCCTGATACGATGAACCCAGTACAGGTACCGAGGCATCATCGGCAGCCACCATTACAAAACCACCGCTTTTAAAGGCAAAGGTGTAAAAGGTCAAAAGTCCGTTGAGGCGGGTTTCGCTCACGCTGCTTACCGTAAAGTCAGTAATTTGTGCAGGGGCATAATGTGTGTAATAATTCACTGCAATGCGTTCAGCATCGTTTTTGCTTACAGGTGAAGCGAAAGCAACCACTGAAAGCAGCAGGAACAGGAAGGTAAATAGTTTTTTCATAAAAGAAATTGATTGTATGAAGTTATTTAAAAAATGAGATTCCGGATGTTGTACACTCCGCTGCAAAAATAATAGGATTCGGGAGATTATGAATAATGTGTGGAGGGGAAAATAGGAAAATGTGAAGATTTGCAGATATGCAGATGCCTGCCCTGAGCTTGCCGAAGGGTGAAGATTTGAAGATATGCAGATGTGAAGATTTGGAGATATGCAGATGTGAAGATTTG
>CAZKCK010000262.1:0-5214 GCA_964550695.1 uncultured Bacteroidales bacterium
TACAGCCGGGTACGAGTAATGTTTTGCGGGTGGTGGCATGATATGCTGCAGCAAATCCACGGTTCATGATTTCTGAGCCAACCATGTTCAGGTGGTATTCAACTTCTTCCTTTCCGCAGAAAATAACATCCTCACGGTTGCCATAGGTTTTATATTCAGTTTGCAGGAAGGTTCCGAGCCCCGTAGTATAAATTCCGAGTTCCTGCTTTGAGGTTGTTCTGAACCAGTTGAATACAAAGGCAATTCTTTCAAGATCAGCAATGGTATAATACTCTGTATTGCTGGTAAAGAACTGAAACCAGATACGCATACGCTTTACCTCGTCCTTAAATTCACCTGTAGCTGCAAGCCAGTTCATCAGCCTGTCAAAGTTTACGGCATTGGGTTCTTTGTTTGCAGGCTTTATACCAATAAACGGAATCATGTATTCAGCATTCAGCGTACCGCGGAGGTCATCAACGCGCGGCTTCAGTGCAGCATTTTCGTTCCGGAGCCGGTAAAGGTGTTTAAGCAGCTCGGTGATATACGCCGGCGTTTGTTGTGAAGCTCCCAGATACCTGTCCCAGGTCATGCCGAGTGTGAGGAGTTCAACAGCGTATTCGGCCCGGCTGCGGAGGGTTTCGGGTTTATGGGATATGGTAAAGCTTATGATTCCGGTAATCAGATGACCAAGCTGGTCTTCGGTAAACTGATAAACTTGTGAGGCAAACCGGTTGATGTGCTGATAATAAGCATCGGAATGTTCCTGACCGGGTCTCAGGTTGTAGGTGATTGTTCTCATAAAGGTCGACTTTCGCGTTTGCATGCCGCTTAAACAGTCCGCAACATACAGTGAATTTCTGAATTTTTCTTTTGCACTGTTTATGACGACTGAAACCGCAAATGGTTACAAGTATTTAATCTATGAACATTGCCATTTTATAATTTTTAAGTTTAATCGTGCCTGTTCATGTATAAAAAATGTGATTCACACGCTCAGGAATTTTGATCATGATGGCATTATACGTGTGAGCGGCAAGAAGGTAGAAATCCTGGATACGGAACGCCTGCGGCAGATCAGCAGGAAAGGGTGATTTTTTGAAGTTTTTCCATAACTCCCTCTGTAGGTGCAAAATCCGTTTCGTGTCCTTCGTCCATTGCTTTTAACAATCCTAAATCCAATAATTCTTCATTGTTTACTGATTTAATCCTGACGCCAATCCTGTTTGCAAGGTCAGTTATTAGTTTCAGGTCTGATTTATTATTGGTTGTAATTATTATCCCATTCATAGTATTTTTTTTACAAAATCATGAATTTCCCGGTATGGCTTTTCCCTGAATTACCGGTAACAGTATAAATATACAATCCTTTTGCAAAAGTACTGGTGCTGATCGTGGTCTGCCCTTCGCCCTTCAGTGTGTTGGAGGTGATTTTCTGACCGGTTTCATTCAAAATTGTAAGCAGCAAATTTCCGGGATTGTTTTTGACGCTCACAGTGATTGACTTGCCTGCATTGTTGCATATAACCTCTATATCTTCAATCTTTTGTCCCGGATCAGGCACTGCCATAATATAACTGCTCAGGCAGGGGTTACACACGGTCTCGTCGATAAACACAACCTGATCCTGTTCTTTGAAGCAGCCAAAGTAATAATTGTCGCCGCACAGTGTCAGGTCGCTGATCAATGGATTCAGCAGGCCAAACCAACTGATAGAGCCAATACCTTCAACCCACAGGTCATCAATTATTTCACCTTCCAGTTTCAATGTGTTGCGGGTTTGCCCGTTGTTGAGCAGAATGGTAGCCATTGATGTTACAACCTTGTAATGGGTACGCATATCAAGTACGTAACCATCTCCGCAGAGTGCCCCACCAACAGGGTACCAGATGGTATCGCCCACATTCATGCTGAAATCGTACAACTTAAATTCGGGCATCCCCGGTAGCTGCAGCATGACCTGTTTGCTGGCGTTTTCACGCAAGGCACCAATGTATTCCGAAGCGGGATCGTTGAATGCCGTATCGGCCAGGCGGTAAATTTTTGACCAGGTATTGCTGTTGATGGTGGTGTCGCCATCGAGGGCAAGATTAAATACATACTCTTCCCAGGTAAAGATATTCACACCCACCGTGTGCCAGATGGAATTGCCGGCAGGGAAAGGATAATACGTCTGTGCGTTCAGGCCCAGCGTACAAAAGACCGATAACAGAAGTATAAGTTTTTTCATGGTTTTAAGTGTTTGATTGGTTGTGAAATAAAGTGAAGTTATTCGGAATGCTTCAAGACTTCAAATGTAATTACAATAAATTGGTAATGTCAAACTTTTTTAATAAAAATTTATACTATCTTTACTGCATGAAACAAAGGATTTATATCGACACTTCTGTTTTTGGCGGTTACTTTGATGAGGAGTTTTCTAATGAAGACAATAAATAAGAAAACGTTTGACGCAGTGGAATTCATGCGTGAACAACGAGAGAAATTGAGTGAAAAGTTGTCAAACATGACTAAAGAGGAAATTGTAGAGTATTTTAGAAAGAGAAAACTGGAAAGTTCAATAAAGCCCAGTGCATGAGAGAGTTGTTCGGAATACTTTCGGATTTCAATTATGAATACATTATGTATTAAAGTCAACCTTATATTGTGTTAAAATAGATTGTTCACATCCGAAACCTTTTCTAAGTTTTTATTTCGCGTTTAAGGTAGGCTGTATAATCCGTTTGCTTGGGTTTGTAAAACCTGTTCATCAGGTCTGAAGCAATCAGGAAATCGGCTGTAGCCCTGTTGTTGGCGCAGGGTACATTGTAAAGCACGGCAATGCGGAGCAGCGCTTTTACATCCACATCATGGGGCTGCGGCTGCATGGGATCCCAGAAAAAGATGAGGATATCAATTTTTTGTTCGGCAATCATGGCGCCGAGTTGTAAATCGCCTCCCAACGGGCCTGACTTAAGTTTCCTGATACGGAATTTCCCGAATTCACCTTCTTCCTTCAGTGCTTTTTCAATCCGGGTTCCTGTGGTACCCGTACATATCAGTTTGTGTTGTGCAAGCAGGCTGCTGTTCCATTTCACCCATTCAACAAGGTCGGCCTTGCAGTTGTCGTGGGCAACCAGCGCAATGGTTTTGTGCGTTTTAGGGGTTGTCATTGCTGATTTGCGAATAGTGTTTCAGCGTTTTTCAAGATCCATCCCGCATTTGGGGCAGGTGCTCTTTTCAGTGGAGGTTACTTCAGGATGCATGGGGCAAAAATATGCTGCTGAACCATCCGTTACGAATTTGGCTTTGGTTGCAAAAAACCTGAACGAAAGCCCGGTGGTGACCTGAAGTTGTGTTCCAACCTGAATCTTGTTTACGTATTGATAAACAGGGATATCGGCCAGGGCATACAACGTAAATTTGCCTTTGCTATAGCTCACCTGTGGGGTTACAAACACTTTTTTAAAGCCGGTGGCTTCAGGATCGTAGTTGGGATAGGCATACAGCAGGATGTTTTTGTTGAGTGTCATACGTCCGACCATTTCGCCGCGCACCTGCAGCGTGAGTCCGAAATCGTTGAAAAAGGTTTTGCCTGCAAACAATCCGATGCTGGCAAAGTCGCCCATGCGTTCGCCCAGTGGATTCCAGCCTTTGCGGATGTACAGGGCATTGGCGAAAAACCGGATGTTTTTTACAGGATACCCTCTGAAAAAGAATGCATAAAAAATTACATCCTGCGCACCGGTAGTCGGCTGAACGGCCTGTGGATTGGTAATATAAATGGTTTTGCCTGAAAAGGGCTCCACGATTCCGGTAGAATCGTTGTAACTGCCAATGGGTATTTTAAAGCCCAGACCGAGGGTGAGGTCGGTTTTGGTGGTGGCTGTGTGCCGGTTCAGCACATTGTAACGCGGGAAGATGATCAGATCGCTGAACCCCGAAGAGGTATAGGTTTTTGATGCATCGTTGTTCAGGCCCAATTCCTTTTTCTGAAAGTAATTCCCGGTTTCAACTGACATGGTGAGCTTTTCGGTTACACCGAAGGCCAGCCTGAAATACTGGTATGTACTTTTAAACTGATCGAAGTATTTGTTGGTATCGGGTGAATCGCCCTTGTAAAACTTATCGCTGCTGATAAACTGAAAATTGGTATTCAGCTCTATCTGGTCCTTCATCAGCACACCCTGCGAAGTTCCGCCTGCAATGGGGCTGCCGGCTCCACCTGCACAGCACTGTGCGCTGAGGTTGCCACTGAACAGCAACACGGCCGTCAGCATACATACATAATATTTCAATCCGTTCATGATCGGTTGGGTCATCATTGTGATATGTTACAAATATATCCCTAGTACCCTCTTATCTTGCTACTGTAAGCTTCAGGGTTTTGTTGATTTCTGACGATTTTACATTCAGGAAGTAAATGCCTTCGCGAAGGTTGTCGGTCATCATTTCAATGAGGTTCTCACCTGCAGCGGGCATGCTGAAGGTTTGTGCTGATACTGTGGCCCCAAGCTGATCGTATAATGTGATGAGCACTGGTGCAGTGTCTTTAACATTCACCTTTACCGTGCATTTGTTGTCTGATGGATTGGGGAAGACTTCAACACTGGTATGAGTGCCTGAAGGATTGGGAATGCCGGTTAGTGTGGCATCGATGGCGCGGTTGATGGCATCCTTTAATTCGGTTCCGTTTACTGAGTTGTTGGCATTGTAATATACAGCATGATCATAATCAGCAACCACCACCACTTTGGGCATGCCCGGAGTGCCGTAATCATTCATATTGATTGTTGCATTTGAAAATACTGTGGCTTTGGTCATGCCATTGTTATTTACCCAGCCGCTGAGCGAAGTGCAATTTGTGTTTGCGAAATCATCCATAATATACATCACCACTTTATCAGGATTTGATGTTTCGAACCCTGAAACCACATTGTAAGTGGTAAGTGAAGGGATTACGCAGGAGGAGCAGGGCATCACCCAACACAGTACCACTACCTTGCCGGCATCGAGTTCGGTAAACAGGTCGTGGTTTACGCCGGCGCAGTCGTTACAGTTGAAATTGGTGGCCGTCTGTGCATGGACCGAAAGCAAAAACAAAGAGGTTATTGCGAGTAAAAACAGTTTTTTCATTGTAAATATGTTCGTTTTAACATAGAATTGGAAGGCAAAGGTATATCAAAACATACCTTGAGTTGGTCAAACCAAACAAATTTTGATAAAATTAACAATCATTTATGAATTGAAATTCCC
>CAZKCK010000263.1:0-4363 GCA_964550695.1 uncultured Bacteroidales bacterium
GTACTATTTGGGTCAGCCAAACTTATAAGGGGATTTTTAGGATCAAAAGTGATGTCGAATGGACTGAAGCTTCTGATATTCAGCTTTTTAATTCAAAGAATGGATTGCCTTCCAACCAGTCCAACTTATTGTTCAGGATTCAAGCAGAAATAATGGTTGCTTCAACCAAAGGGATTTTTGCTTTTAATTATAACTCCGGCAATTTTGAGAAAGTGCCAAGGTTTTTACCTTATTTGGATGACCAAACATGGGTTGACTACCTTTATCAGGATTCCGATCAAAATATTTGGTTTTCAGCTAATAACGCCATTGGAGTATTGCGTTTACAGGAAGATGGCTCTTTTAAAAAGATTTCACTTCCGTTTTTAAAGCTTTCTAATCTTGTGATTCCATCGTTTCAGCATATTCATGAATTGGATCAAAACAATGTTCTGATTGGCATTGAAGGTGGTTTTGCCAATTATGTGCCTAAATATCGAAAAGATTACTCTCGACCATGTGTTATCTTTATAAGCAGCCTTAAATCAGGCGATACCACTGAGGGCATTTACAGATATAATAGCAAAAAACCAAGACAAACCTTGGTTCCCGCGTTTAGGTACAGGCACAATACAGTTTCTATTTCTTATTCAGCCAATAATTTCGAGTCTCCTGAAGTTTTGTTTCAATATCGGTTGTTGGGTTTTGATGAAAAATGGTCGGAGTGGACCACCAAAACATTCAAGGAATATACAAACCTTCCCAGCGGTCATTATACATTTATGCTGCGTGCAGGAAACAATGAACTTACTACACCAACAGAGCTATCATTTAAATTTATCGTGTTAGCGCCCTGGTATTGGTCAGTTTATGCCATCATTTTTTATCTTGTTATTGTTGCTGTTCTTATTTATTTTGGGAAAAGATATTTAGTATATCGGATTGAGAAAAGGCACCTCGAAGAAAAACAACTTCAAAAAGAAAAGTACCTGGCTTTAGAGCGAAAGCATCATGAGGAAGCCCTCATAACAGAAAAGGAAGTAGAACGTTTGCGAAACGATGCTTTACGCCTTGAGATGGTCCATAAAGAAAAAGAATTGGCCAATTCAACCATGCTGCTTATTCAAAAAAACAACATACTGACCAAGCTGCAAACTGATCTTCAGGCCATCAATGCCTCATTGCCCAACGATTCCGTTAAGAACAGTATTAAAAACCTCATAAAACGGATTGAAAAGGAGATTGACAATGAAAAACAATGGAAGGTTTTTGATATGCATATAGAGCAGGTTTATGAAGATTTGTTCAAGAAGCTTAAAGAAAGTTATCCTGACCTTACACCCCGCGAATTGAGCTTATGCGCCTACCTGCGGATGAATATTTCGAGCAAAGAAATTGCCACACTTATGAATATCAGTGCCCGTGGGGTAGAAATAAGCCGTTATCGCGTCAGGAAAAAACTCAGGCTTGATCGGGATGATAACTTAACTGAATTTATGTTAAACCTCTAAGAATGCTCGCCACTGATTACAATTTGCTTCATTGGTTAATTGCCTCTATGCTCGATTGAGAGGGGTGCTTTATTGTATTCAAGCCACTTTTATTTAAAGGTTTGGGTGATGGTAAAAGGATTATTTTGTGTTAGGTGTTGAATAGCAGTGCGTTAATAATTATTGCGTTTAGCAGTCATTTCGTGTGTGTTTTACTAGCAAATGTATTTTAAATATCTCAAAACCATGTAGTTTGGAGAATCATACCGAGCTTTCAAGGTTTCCTGATTTTGCAAAGCTCAAATCCCGAGTATTTGCATCCCCAATCAGCATGTTTTTTCATCGCAACAGAGGTTTAGGTCGTGTTGGACTCATAGGCATTGGCTTTGGGCATAGAAGGTTGTAATTTGGATGTGAATTCTTTGTGAATTCTTGCTGAACTCGGGTTTTATTATTGATTATAAGCTATTTATATTTCTATTGATGTAATATTGATGTACCTGCCAATTGCATATTGCTGCATTTTTGATGCACCATTATTTTAGTTAGCGCTTGAGGGCTAAACTATATTTGCTTGGTCAATTCATATTACTAACTCTTTTGTAAAACCATTCAAATGAAAAAAAAATTACTATTTGTTTCTCTAAGTGTTTTGTTTTCAGTGTTTTGTTACGGTCAAAGCCTGAATTTACCTGTTGATTTTGAAAACACAACTCCAAACTTTTATGGCTTAACCGATTTCGGAGGCAATGCTTCAGAAATCGTAATTGATGCTGCTAACCCTGATAATCATGTAGTTAAAACTATTAAAACAGCCCTTGCCGAGCTTTGGGCAGGTACTACTGTTGGCGGAACTGTTGGTTTTGCTACTCCAGTTCCTTTTGAACCCGGCTCAACCAGTATGAGTGTACGGGTTTGGTCGCCCACTGCCGGAACACCCATCAGGCTTAAGGTTGAAGATGCAGGTGACCCAACAATCAGTGTTGAAACCGAAGCAAATACAACAGTTGCCAATACCTGGGAAACCTTGGTTTTTAACTTTAGTAACCAAGCCTCGGGAACTGCGGTGATTAATTTCGCCAATACATACAATAAAGCCTCTATCTTTTTTAATTTTGGAACCACCGGTGCACAGGCCGGGGAGAAGGTTTACTATTGGGATGATATGGAATTTATGTCTGGCATACCATCACCCCAAGTTGATTTGCCTGTGACTTTTCAGGATGTAACCATCAATTATGGTTTGACCGATTTTGGGGGCAATGCATCTGAAATTATCCTGGATCCTTCTAACTCAAGCAACCGCATTGCTAAAACCATCAAAACAGCCGTTGCTGAACTTTGGGCTGGTACGACTGTTGGCGGAAGTGTTGGTTTTGCAAACAAAGTGCCATTTGTGCAAGGTTCAACAAAAATGAGTGTAAGGGTTTGGTCGCCAACTGCAGGAACACCGGTTAGGCTCAAGGTTGAAGATGCAGGTGACCCAACAATCAGTGTTGAAACCGAAGCCAATACAACTGTTGCCAATACCTGGGAAACCCTGGTTTTTGATTTCAGCAACCAGGCTCCCGGAACAGCTGCCATTAACTATGCCAATACTTACGATAAAGCCTCCATCTTTTTTAATTTCGGAACCACAGGAGCGCAAGCAGGGGAACACACTTATTATTGGGATGATATGTATTTTGGAATATTTACAGGTGTAGAAAACGTTAATCCATTCAATAACAATATGTCAGTATATCCTAACCCGGCATCAAACTATTTCAACCTTGAGCTTCAGGAAACGATAAGTGAAACTGCTCATCTGTTGATCTATTCAAGTAATGGTAAACTGGTCAAACAAGAATACATTCAGGACAAATCTTCACAAATAAGTACCACTATGCTGCGATCCGGTATTTACATGATCCAGATCCAAAATGGCAATGTCCATTATTCGCAAAGGCTAATGATTTCCAAATAAGGTAAATAAAATCATTTGTCTATACTCATAATCCATGTAAGTGTGATAAGTTGGGAACAGGACGTATATATTTAGCACCTAACCTATTTTTGAGTTTGCTTAAGATGTTTCAAGGTTTAAAGTGCATTTTGAATTAAGTAGTTACATTTTAGGTTGGTGCTGCATTTTTAGTATACGTTCCTGTTTTTTTATCTTTGATTATCAACATACATTCACAATTACATTTAAGGTTTTTGATGCAAAAGGCAAAAGCTTTCGAAATTTTATTAATTAATTTTAAATCAAGTTATATGAAGAATATATTCCTATTTGCATTTTTAAACCTGATATTTGTAGTTTTTTGCAATGGGCAAACGGTGACTTTACCAGTAACATTTGAAAACACCGCCCCCAATTATTATGGTTTGACCGATTTTGGAGGAAATTCATCAGAAATCGTTACAGACCCTGCCAATGCGGGCAATCATGCCACAAAAACCATCAAAACAGCCATTGCAGAACTATGGGCAGGGACCACCGTGGGTGGCGCCGCCGGCTTTTCCACGCCGGTTCCGTTTGCAGTCGGATCGACAAGCATGAGCGTAAGGGTATGGTCACCCACCGCAGGGACGCCCATACGTCTTAAAGTAGAAGATTCTGGCAACCCAACCATCAGTGTAGAGACCGAAACCAATACCACTGTTGCCAATACCTGGGAGACATTGGTTTTCGACTTCAGCAACCAGGCCCCCGGAACGGCGGCACTTAACTTAGCCAATACCTATAACAAGGCCTCTATCTTCTTCAATTTCGGGACCACAGGTGCACAAGCCGGGGCGCAGACCTACTACTGGGACGACATGGAATTCGGTTCCGCCCCCCCACCAACAGGTTTGACTTTACCAGTAACATTTGAAAACACCGCCCCCAATTATTATGGTTTGACCGA
>CAZKCK010000263.1:4463-5203 GCA_964550695.1 uncultured Bacteroidales bacterium
CCACAGGTGCACAAGCCGGGGCGCAGACCTACTACTGGGACGACATGGAATTCGGGATACCGGTTGGCGTTTATGATTACCCGAATTCAGTTAATTTCAATGTAGTTGTTTACCCTAATCCTGCCGAACACAATCTGTACATTAAATCAAACATAACTTTTAGCAAAGTTGCAATTTACAATGTTGCAGGTATCCTGGTTAAGGAATTTGGCAATGTATTCGGGAATATTTATGTAAGTGATATTAAAACAGGTGTTTATGTTATCAGGTTGACAGATGCAAATGGCAAAACTGTTACTTGCAGATTTATTAAGGAGTAAGTAATAACGGCTAAACCATCAATCTATTCATCCCTTCTGAAAGGTTAGGGAAGGGATGAATAGGTTTTAATCCTTGTTTGTATTATCCTTTTAGATGCATCATTTTTTTTTAATTTTACTGTCATTATTCCGGTAGAGAAATAAATCGAATCACTCCAATCATTTAAAGTGAAAATTCTGCCAGGCGTATACGTTAAGCGTGCATACATGAAATTTATGAAATTATTGAACAAATAAGTATGAATCAGAAGTCAATTTATTTAGGAAGTGCTCTTGTAAGTAATCTAAGAGCAAACGTAGAAGGTCAATTTGTTGAAATTGATAATGAAAAGTATTATAAAATCAGCAACTGCAATCAGATGGCTGATTTCTTTATGACCATCGTGAGCCATTCAGATCATTGGATGTTTATTTCGAGCA
>CAZKCK010000264.1:0-5201 GCA_964550695.1 uncultured Bacteroidales bacterium
AGATCCGGAATTGGTACCGGGAACACTTACTGCTGCCTGCCCGCTGGTTGAAAGACTGATTCCGCTGGCCGAATATGCCACAGTGCCATAGTCGGCTGCATTGTGGAGTTCAATCGTTATTTTGTCGGCAGTAGTTCCGGTGTACTGGTCTCCGGCTTCGTTCTGCGCCTTGTTCAGGCCTGTTCCGTTCCACAGCCCCTCCAGAAACAAGGTGAGCATAATCTGTTTCATAAGATCCGATTGCTGGAAGCCGGTACTCAGGATAACAGAGCCGGAGGTGTAAGTTTCTATTACAGGTTCACCAATGGTCACGCTGAGTGTGGCAGCAGTACCGGTGTAATAATCACCGGCTGTTGATACTACAGTAGGTGACAGGCTTTGCCCATTCACACCAAGGAATGGCAGGCAAAGGATAAACAATACGAGTACTTTCATGATCAGGTTATTTGTTTTCAAGTTTTTCGATGCGTTGAAGAAGTGTTTCGATCAATTGTTGCTGTTGCGTGATGGCTTGTTGCTGAGCCTGAATGGTCGTCTTTTGTTCGTCAATTGCCAGTTGTTGTTCCTGCATTCCTTTTACCATAGGCATGATAAAATCAACATACCTTAAAGTATAAACCTCCTTATCATTGCGAGGAACATCAATACCCGGAAAATCGAATCCACTTTCCCTTGCAGCTTTTTCTACATCTTGTGCGGCAAATCCGATACGAACTTCTTGTTCAGCATCGCTAAAATCCATTTTGTTGACAAGCGAATCAGGGGTGCCCCAAATTTTATGTAATTCTTTGGGATTCACATGATAAGTTATGGGTTTTAGTTTTGAAATAAAATTCATACCCATCACATTCTCTTTGATATCTGTCTTAAACCGGGCATCAGAATAGGCTGTAATACCGGTCACCTGCGCACGAAGACCGCCAGCCACCAAGGCAGTATTGCCAAGCAGCACCTGATTATTGCCGGTACATTGTGCATCCGAAATGCCATACCCAAGCAGGGTTACATTTGTACGGTTGGTGGTAAGCGTTGACCAGGAACCAATAAAAGTGCATTGAAGATGGGCGGATCCATTAAGACCAGCAAAATATCCCAAAGCGGTATTATTGGATCCCGAAGAATTGTAATAAAGCGAACTCCGGCCACTCGCAGTATTTTGATCCCCTGTTGTGTTGGTAAAGAGAGCATTATATCCATCCGCAGTGTTATCGTTTCCACCTAAATTGTTTTTGAGCGAAAATGCCCCATTCGCTGTATTATTATACCCGGTTACATTCGCATAAAGAGCATTATAACCATTAGCTGTATTATAGTCGGCAGTTGTATTGGAATAAAGTGACTGCATTCCGATAGCTGTATTGAAGTCCCCTGATGTGTTGGAATAAAGTGACTGTTTTCCATTAGCCGTATTTTCCAAACCATTGGTATTCGAATAAAGTGAATAGCTTCCAGTAGCAGTATTATTTATGCCATTTGTTGCATCAAAGGGCTGGTTTTTATAAAGCGCAGCATAACCGATGGCAACATTGTCGCTAACCCATGCTGTACCCCCATTATTAAAGGATTGTGTATATAATGCCTCAGAGCCAATAGCTGTATTTTGACTTGCGGTGGTGTTGTAACGAAGCGCCCACATACCGTAAGCAGTATTTCTGTATCCTGTTGTGTTGGAATAAAGTGCCCTGGTCCCGTTGGCGGTATTATAGTAACCTGATGTGTTGTACCTTCCTGCACCGTATCCAATAAATATACTGTAGTTGTTGCTGAAATCGTCGCTGTAACCTGCGCTGTCGCCAACAAAAACCGAATATCCGGTATTTTTAGGTTCCAGGCGCGCGCCTGCCATTACCCAACGCTCAGTACCAGCTATATCAAAACGGATTTTGTCATCGTTGGCAGTTTCTTCAACCTGTACTTTGGTATCGTTATTGGCATCTTTAATTATACTGGTGGTATTGTCTTCATTGGTAGGTTCCCAACGCGATGATGTACCGTTCCATTTCAGTGCTTGCCCAGCCATTGGCAGGGTGTTGGCAACGTCCCTTCCCTGCAATTTTACAACGCTTAAAATACTGCCTCCGGTAGCATCTCCGGTATGTGTAGCATTGGGCGAGGAGTTGGTAACCGTGAAATTCGGATAAGTCCCTGATGTGCCAATCCCGGTTCCTGCATTTAAAACAACCGTTTGGTCAGGCAGAGAATTAGAAATTGTAAAGTTGGGATAAGTACCCGATGTGCCAATTCCGGTTCCTGCAGTTAAAACTACGGTTTTGTCGGGCAGGGTATTTGAAATGCTAAAGTTAGGATAAGCTCCGGAAGTACTGATTCCCGTTCCGCTGGCCAATATAACGGATTGGTCGGGCGAGGTGTTGGTAATGGTGGTTCCTGTAACATTAATACCCGTTCCGGCAGTATAAGTTGTGTTGTTATCTGTTGCGGGTTCCCATTTGGTTGTGGAACTGTTCCATTTTAAGGCTTGCCCGTTTAATGGGATTGTTGTTGAAATATCTCTTCCCTGAAATTTTACAACTGTTAAGGAACTGCCTCCTGTGGCATCGCCGGTATGGGTGGCGTTGGGCAAGGTATTGGTAATTGTAAAATTTGGATAAGTACCAGATGTACCAATCCCTGTTCCCGGATTTAAAACAACAGTTTGGTCGGGTGCGTTTGATGTCCAACTCAATAACCCTGTACCTGCACTACTGAGCACCTGCCCGTCAGCCGGAGCCGAAGCAGGCAAAGTATAAGTAAGATTGGCTGTTTGAGCCTGCGCTTTAAAAGCCGAATAATTACCTCCGCTTGCCGAAGGCTCAGCAAAACGGAATTCGGAAGCCGTACCTGAATTCGACAAAAGCAGGTTACCGTCTTTTAGCTCAAGCTTTTGCGAAGGGGTAGAAGTCCCAAACCCGATACGCTTAGTGCCAATATCTCCAAACAGTAAGTCGGAAGCACCTATTACCAATTGATTGTTATTTGTGGCTGACGGGGCAGCTAAATTATATCCAATAACAATGTTATTTGCTCCGGCAGTGATATTGTTTCCAGCCTGATAACCAAGCAGCAGGTTATTTGAACCTGTACTTATAAGTTGACCTGCATTTACACCGAGCGCAGTATTGTTGTTTCCGGTGGTGTTGCTGATGAGCGAATTGTTCCCGTTTGCAGTATTGGAATTTCCTGTACTGTTCGAAAAAAGCGTACTATAGCCACTGGCGGTATTTTTTGTTCCGGTAGTGTTGTTATATAGAGCACCGCTTCCATTGGCTGTATTTTCGGCGGCTGTGGTGTTGGAATAAAGCGCCATGTATCCGTTGGCAGTGTTGCTGCTTCCTGTGGTATTGAAATACAGGGCTTCATTTCCATTGGCTGTATTGGATTCTCCTGTGGTATTGCTATAAAGCGCATTATATCCGTTTGCGGTATTTTGTGTTCCGGAGGTGTTGAAATAAAGAGCATTCATTCCGTTGGCTGTATTTCGGTTTCCAATGGTATTTGAAAAAAGTGAATAATTACCGGTGGCGGTATTTTTCACCCCATTGGACACTGCAGTTGGCTGGTTGGAATAAAGTGCCTGATTACCAATGGCAACATTGTCGCTGCTCCATTCCACACCCGAATTGTTGAACGATTGGAGATATAATGCTTTATTGCCCACTGCAGTATTTTTGCTTGCAGTAGTATTTACATAGAGCGGTTTATAGCCAACGGCTGTGTTTTCGTTGCCAAAAGTATTGTAATAAAGTGCTTCCACTCCGTCGGCAACATTGCTGTTCCCTGTAGAATTGTAATAAAGTGCACTTTCTCCATTGGCAGTATTTTGCATTCCGGTGGTGTTGCTGCTCATAGCAGAATTTCCGGTGGCTGTATTGGAGCCTCCGGTAGTATTACTTACCAGTGCATTATATCCAGTGGCGGTATTGCTGCTTCCTGTTGTGTTGAGATAAAGCGACCTGAATCCATTGGCAGTATTATAGATTCCTGTTGTGTTATAATAAAGTGAAGAATGACCATTGGCTGTATTACCAATGCCAGTAGTGTTTGAAAAAAGTGCTGTCATTCCATTCGCAGTATTATAGCTTCCTTCGGTGTTGGTATAGAGTGCAGCATACCCATTCGCGGTATTGTAGCTTCCAGTGGTGTTGAAATAAAGCGAATTAAATCCATTGGAGGTATTCCTTGTTCCTGTGGTGCTGGAATAAAGCGAATAATTTCCATTGGCAGTGTTCTCGCTTCCCGTAGTGTTGGAGTAAAGCGAATAATATCCATTGGCAGTATTGTTGCTGGCAGTAGTATTGCTATAAAGCGACCGATAGCCACTGGCAGTATTTTTTTCTCCAGTGGTGTTTGCATAAAGCGCGTATGGGCCATTCGCAATATTATAATTCCCAGTGCTGTTGGAATGAAGTGCAGCAAATCCATTCGCAGTATTATTGGTGCCCATGGTATTGGAAAAAAGCGACTTCTCTCCGTTCGCAGTATTGTAGTTTCCTGTAGTATTGCTGTTAAGCGCTTCAACTCCGGTGGCAGTATTGCTGCTTCCTGTGGTATTGTAACGAAGTGCAGTAAAACCAATGGCCGTATTGCTCACTCCTGAAGTGTAATTATTAAGTACTTTATATCCCAATGTTGTGTTGAAAAGCACATGGTCTATTTTACCGGCAACCTCGTTGTTGACCTTAAACGTCAGGGGAATATTGTCCGTGGTACCGATAAAGTTGGTTCCGCCAAGGGTTCCGTTATTGCCTGTAAGCGACCATCCACCCCCTGCTGTATTGGAATACAATGCAAATGGTACCGATAATAATGGGGTACTGCCCATATAAATATAGGATGCACCTCCGGCAGGATCCATTTCGGTCTTGATAAAAAAGTTATCACTACCCCAGGCAATGGTTCCAAAATTTCCCTGAACTTGTGTGCCACCACCAACAACAAGTGTTACCTGCCCATAAGCATTGGTGGTTTCCTGATGGGTTTCCTCATATACAACTATTCCGCTGGCAGTGTTTTGCAGGATGCTGATACGGAATGACACATTCTGATTGGCAATTAAGTTGCCTGATGCATCACGGGCGATAGCCTGATAGTTGAATTTTTGGGGGGACTGTGCATACATACCTGAAGTGAACAGGAGAATGCAAACTACATTTAAAAGCAGTTTTTTCATAAGACTTAAATTTTGGTTTTATTAGCGACTGAAT
>CAZKCK010000265.1:0-5161 GCA_964550695.1 uncultured Bacteroidales bacterium
GGCAAAGAACCTTTACTCATCACTACTGCCAATGCCAGTTGTGGTTGTACAAACCTTAAATATTCCAGCGAACCTATTCTTCCCGGCAAATCAGCCAATGTTTCAGCTACTTACAATGCAGCAGCTATGGGCGTTTTTCAGAAAACCATTACTGTTACAACCAATGCTGATACCAGGCCGGTTGTGCTCTCATTTAAAGGTACGGTAATTGCAAAAACAGAGCCTGTAAAACAGTAGTTCAACTCTGAAAACAAGCTTTGTCTGCATTAAGCAGAATCATTAATAAAAAAGCCCTGTAAGTTAACCTTCAGGGCATTTTTATTAGTATTTGGTAATCATCCCGAAAGATTATTCGGCTATCACCACCGGATCGCCGTAACCCAGTGCTTTCAGGCCTTCAAGCTGCGTTTTGGCATCTCCTACAACAATAAATACCATGTGCTCAGGATCAATGTATTTTTGTGCCAGTTTAATAAACCGTTCAGGATTCATGGTTCTTACAATTTCAGATTCTTTCAGGATATAATCCTTCGGAAGATTGTAAACACCCATATTATCGAGCAGTGAAAGCATCGATCTGAGGGTTTCAAACCGTACTGCATTGGCTTTGATCATGGCACTTTTGGTGAATTCAAGGTTTTCGGGGCTGATGCCCTCACGGTATTTACGCATGATATCACGGGCAATGGTCACCGATTCAACCGTAGCACCTGACCTTACACTGGTAGCCACCATAAAGGGAGCAGGAAAACCGAAATCGGTAAATGAAGAACGTGCGCCATAGGTATACCCTTTTTCTTCACGAAGCACCAGATTCAGTTCACCGTTAAACGATCCGCCAAGTTTATAATTCATAACCACTGCAGGATAAAAATCAGGATCTGTGCGGGCAGGGCCGAGGTTTCCGATGGTAATTACCGATTGTTTGGCACCCGGTACATCAATAAAATAAATTTTTGAGGGTTGATTGTCAACCTTTATGTTCACAACAGGCGGCTTATCGTTTTTTGAAGGCCATTTACCTGCAAACGAGCTGAGTGAGGCCAGCACACGATCCTGCTTTATATCGCCGGCAACATTAAATACTGTAATTGCAGGGCTGAAATTCTTTTTATAAAAAGCTTTCACATCATCTATGGTTATAGCTTTTACCGATGATTCAGTGCCTCTTGAATTTATCGAAAGTATCAGTTCATTGCCATACAGCAATCTGTAAAATGCATTTGCTGCCAGATTGCTTGGATTGGCTTTGCTCTGTTTGATGCCGTTCAATACACGGGTCTTGATCAGCGCCAGTTCAGCAGTGTCCCAGCGGGGCTCAAACAGGATTTCCTTCACCAGCGCAATGGTTTTTTCATAATTCCGGGCCAGTGTGCTTCCGGTAACCGAAATGTCAGTTCTGGATGAACTTACATTGATGGAAGCTCCCAGCAACCTGATCTCGTCTTCGAGTTCTTCAGGGGTTTTACTGGCAGAGCCTTCGGTAATAAGTTCTGAAACAATATTTGCCAATCCGGCTTTTTCAGGTGTTTCGAGTAACTGTCCGCCCCTGATGGTCATCGAAAACTGAACCAGCGGGAGTTCATGGTTTTCAACACCCAGCACACGCATTCCGTCAGCAAGTTTTGTATCCCATATGGCGGGAAGATTGAATTCAGGCAACGGGCCTTGTGCAGGCTCAACAGAACGGTCAAATTTGCAGGGGGTCTTCACAATGGGAATGGTATCTTTCACCTTGTTTTCAGCAACTGATGCACTGTTGATCTTTTCTTCAACAATATTTGCTTTTACCGATTCACGTGCAACAAGTGCAGTTTTTCCACGGGGAACAAAACTTGCAGCCACATAAGGCATTCCTTTGATATAGGTGTTATACACGCGCATCACGTCTTCCTTTGTAACCGACTGAATCCTGCGGATATCTTCGGCTGCAAAACCCGGATCGCCGGCGTACTCATTGTAACGGGCCAACTGAAATGATTTTCCGAGTACACTGCTGATGCCATTGTAGAAGCCAATTTCGAGGTTGGCTTTAATCATTTCTAAATCCTTGTCAGTAAAACCTTCTTTTTCAAATTTGGCAAAAGCTTCAAAAATAGCATCTTCACAATCGGCAAGTGAAATGCCATCGCTGGCAGTGAGGTTAATTGAAAATTTTCCGGCCAGTTCCATGGCATTGTTTCCGGCATTCACGCCTGCTGTTAGCTTTTTATCTTTCACCAGTACTGTGTACAGCGGAGCTCCTTTGCCATCTGAAAGCAGGCTTCCCAGCACATCCAGCGCATACGAATCAGGTGTGTATTGTTGATTTACCGGCCAGTTTAGCGAAAGTCGGGCAGCTTTTGCAAAGTTGTCTTCATGGAAAAGCTTAACGGTCTTCCCGAGTTTTACCGGAATAGGTTTCATATCAGCCACTGGACGTTCTGATTTGATTTCGCCGAAATATTTTTCAACCAAGGGTTTTACCACTTTGGGGTCAAAATTGCCGGCAATCACCAGTGTGGCATTGTTGGGGCCGTAAAAATTCCTGTAAAAATCCTTTACATCTTCGAGGGTGGCGGTGTTAAGGTCGCTCATTTCACCAATCACCTGCCAGTTATACGGGTGGTTTTCAGGAAACAAAGCCTTGTCGATCACATAATTCATGTGGCCGTATGCCTTGTTATCATAGTTCTGCCGTTTTTCATTCTGAACCACATTCTGTTGGTTCACAAAAGCTGATTGCGTAACAGTATTCAGAAGGTAACCCATGCGATCCGATTCCATCCACAACACCATTTCGAGTGCATTGTCAGGAACCACTTCATAATACACCGTACCATCGCGGCTTGTGCCACCATTTACCGTACCACCGGCTCCCTGAATCTTTTTAAAAAACTGATCCTGCGGAATGTTTTCTGATTCCTGAAACATCATATGCTCAAACAGATGAGCAAATCCCGTCTTGCCCGGAACTTCACGGTTGGCACCCACATGGTATTGAACAGCTACGGCTACCATGGGATCACTTTTGTCGGTATGAAAAATTACATCGAGCCCGTTGGGCAACTTAAACTTTTCATACGATATCTTAAATTTCTGATCATTGGTTTGTGCAGATAAAAAACCGGATATACCAGTCAGCATCAATACGATGATGATGATCTGCCTGAGTGAATTGAATTTTGGCATAATGAAACTTTTGGTTTAATACTTTGAAGTTTTGAGGCATGCAATTTAAGAAAGAAAAGCTTTCTGTAACAAAAATACCATCAAATAATGGGATATTAAAGTAAGACAGGTGCTTATCGGCGAATTTCCGGTATCAGAATAATTCTAAATTTGCAGTTTGCAACAATCCTGTTTTTTTCGGGAATATGTTAAATTGAATGATTGCCTGTTCAACGTTAAGCAGATGATTTTTTGCCGTGAATGGAAAAACGTCTGTCAGATGTTGCCGACTTTAAAATCAATGAAGTATGAATAAAATAGTCTGTTTTTTACTCCTTTCACTCGCCACAATAACTGTATCAGCCCAGCAGATTCAGCCAAAACCCTTTGGTGCCCTGCCTTCTGAAAAGCAACTCGAATGGCAGGCCCTCGAAATGTATGCCTTTATTCATTTCAACATGAATACCTTTACCGATAAGGAATGGGGCGATGGCAGCGAGAGTCCGGCATTGTTCAATCCCGTAAAACTAAACTGCGACCAATGGGCTTCCACACTTAAAAATGCCGGGTTTAAGGCCATCATCATTACCGCCAAGCATCACGACGGATTCTGCCTGTGGCCATCGCAATACACAAAGCATTCAGTTAAATATTCGCCCTGGAAAAAAGGCAATGGTGATGTAATCAGGGAATTATCAGATGCCTGTAAAAAATACGGACTGAAGCTGGGCATTTATTACTCGCCCTGGGACCGCAACCATGCCGAGTACGGCAAACCTGAATACCTGAATTATATGGGCAATCAGTTGGCAGAACTGCTCAAACAATACGGCGATGTGTTTGAAGTGTGGTTTGACGGAGCCAACGGAGGCACGGGTTATTACGGAGGTGCAAATGAAAAGCGAGAGGTAGACAGGCAGGCCTATTACAACTGGCCCGAGATGTTTAAATATGTAAAACATCTTCAGCCAAATACACTCATCTTCAGCGATGGTGGCCCTGATGTGCGCTGGGTGGGAAATGAAGACGGCATGGCTTCCGAAACCAACTGGAGCACCCTCAACCGCACTGAGTTTTATCCGGGCAGCCCGTTTTACCAGAAACTGGGCAAAGGCAGTGAAAAAGGAACACATTGGGTGCCTGCCGAAGTGGATGTTTCCATCAGGCCGGGATGGTATTACCATCCGCGTGAGGACACCAAAGTAAAGTCAGTGAAGGAACTTCTGGATATCTATTACAACTCCGTCGGGCGCAATGCCAGCCTGCTGCTGAATATCCCCGTTGACCGCAACGGGCTCATCAATCCCAATGATTCGGCACGGCTGATGGCCTTTGCAGGAAGCCTCAGGAATGAGATGAAGACAAACCTGGCGCCCAAAGCCAGAATAGCAGGCGCTTCAGCCTGGGACAGCCATTCAGTCAATTATCAGTCTATTGCCGACAACAATACCGGAACTTACTGGATGCCGGCCGATACTGCCACAAGAGGATCGGTGATATACGACTTTAAAAACCCCGTTACCTTCAACCGCTTCATGGTGCAGGAATATATTGCATTCGGACAGCGGGTAAAAGGGTTTACCCTCGATATCTGGAAAGACAACAAATGGGAACAGGTGGCCACCGGAACCACCATTGGCTACAAGCGCATCCTCAGGTTTGATGAGCTTAAAACCACAAAACTCAGATTCAGCATTACCTCTGCCCTGTCCAAACCCCTGATATCCGAATCCGGCATTTACAATGCCCCTGTGCTGCTTACACCCCCTGAAATCAAACGCGATCAGGCCGGCACCGTAAGCATCACCAACCCTGCCACCGGGCTCAGAATATATTATACCACTGATGGAACCCCTCCCAATACTTCGTCGGTTTTGTACACTTCAACCTTTAACCTGAAAGGCAAAGGGGTGATTAATGCCGTATGCCACGACCCCAAATCCAAAAAATACAGCGATGTAACAACTGCTGTGTTTGATGTTTGCGCGGAGAAATTCAAGTTGATCAGCCC
>CAZKCK010000266.1:0-5136 GCA_964550695.1 uncultured Bacteroidales bacterium
GGGCGAATGCCGGAAATAGGTTGATAAATGGCTGAAATTCAGGGGCGGGTGAGATGTTGATAGTTTTGAACTTTCGTAATACAAATCTTAAATTTCTGTGTGATAGTTCAAAAAATAAAAGTTCCGGAAGGTTATCCCGGAACTTTGATTGGATGCTTTGATCAGTCGAATCGCGTAGGCTTCATTGTAAACCGGTTTCTCAAATCCAACCTCATCAGGCCAGTACTTTGCCGGAATAAAACCTTTTTGTTTTTAGTATTTTTTCCAGATCCGGTAACCTAAACGCAAAACCGGAGCAAAATCGGCATTGGGTATATTATATGTCACACCTTCAAAATCAAGGCTGTTATCACCCCTCAGGTACAAATGCAAACCGGGCTGAATGTAAAAACTCTTCCCGATAAAAAACTGGTAGCTTACGCCTCCGCCAAAGTCGGTGCTGTGAATGTCGTCTTTTAATCCGGTACTTGCCTGTTCGATTTCGAAAGTATGCAATTCGAGAAAGGTGTATACTTCAAGGTTTTTCCAGACGTTGTAACCCAAAAAGAAGCCGGGCGATGTTTTGTAATACCTCTTGAATGCGGGGGAGGAATTCGTCAATCCGGCTGGTTCAGCATCATATGTGCCTCCGTTGATGACGCTTGCCCTGAAACGGAATTTATCGTAACGGTAACAAACTGCAAAATGGTAGCCGCCGGTAAAAAACATGGGTACGAGGCTTTCAAACTCAAAGGCCTGCTTTACCTCGTAATTGCGGGGTGTTGGGCGCCAGAATGTGCCAGTCGTGGTATCGGATTGCGCTAAAAGATTTGTTGCTGCAAATAGTGTTGCGGCTATAAGGATTGATAATTTGATCGAAATGTGTTTCATGTGTTTGTTTTTTAATTTTTACGGGTCACATGGAAGTCGCCATGGAGAGAATCATCCCTCTGTGAGACAATTTACTGTCATGGCTCGTTTCATGTTATTGAGTTATTATTGATTTAATGCTGCAAAAATAGAATGACAGAAAAGCTTACTAAAAAAGTTATAACTGAATGACAGAAACAAGGG
Source organism: uncultured Bacteroidales bacterium (assembly GCA_964550695.1). Classification (GTDB taxonomy): domain Bacteria; phylum Bacteroidota; class Bacteroidia; order Bacteroidales; family TTA-H9; genus CAZKCK01. The sequence continues at coordinate 1,054 of CAZKCK010000266.1, forward strand.
GTTGAAGTTGGAAAAGTTAAGATTCAGTAAAATGTCGCTAATATGAATTATCGATGTAATTCGCTGACTTTATTACTGATAAGATAATTCTGAAAAATATGAATTACAAACGAATAGCATATAAAAAGCCATTAGAATCACCGAAATAGATAATTCCTTCATTAATAACCGGGGTGCTCAGGATTGAACCTAATTCAAGAATCCGTTTTTCGGATTCTTCAGTATCAGTTCCATAAAGTTTAAAATCATCCCTGAAAGTATCATTTTCCTTATAAATCCCTGCATAGTTCGCTTTGCTCCCGGAAGTTTGAAATACAAATTCTATTGTACCTGTTTGGTAGTTTACACCATACAACTTCCCGTTAAAACAACCAAAGTAAACCTTATCCTTATATAAAACAGCAGTGCCGTAAACCCTCATATTTAATGACAGTGACCATTTTATACTTCCATCAATAATATCTGTACAATAAAATTTAGGCGAATCGGAAGTGCCAAAATACAGCTTTTCTTTATAAACCATGGGAGTTGCAATGATCCAGCTTCCCGATTCCTTCCTGTTCCATTTCCCGGTGCCGGTTTTTGCATCAAGGGTATAAATGTTGTAGTCGCGGCTGCCAAAAATCACGGTATTATCTGTAATAACTGCACCCTTTTGTATTTCGCCCAGCGGGAAATACGCATCTCCAACGGTTTTGAATTTCCATTTCAGTTTTCCGTTTGATGCATCGAGGGCATAAAAATTACCGTCGAAACTTCCAATATAAATAACGCCTCCGGCAAAGGCAGGTGTTGCATGTACGATACCGTTGGTTTTATATTTCCAGATACATTTCCCCGTTTCGGCATCCAGGGCATACACACAACTATCGCCGCTGCCGACATATACCATAGCACCAACAACCATAGGCGATGAAATGTAATAATCCCACAAATCGTATCGCTGCTCACCCCCGGTTTTAAATGACCAGGCACGCTTACCGTTGTTTTCGTTTACCGCATAAATATTTCCGTCACCGCTGGCTACAAACACCTTTCCGGCTGAAACAGCAGGTGTGGACTGAACTGCTCCTTTTGTTTCAAATTTCCATTGCAGGGCTCCAGTGGTTTTGTTGAGCGAATACAGGTTCATATCGCCACTGCCCAAAAACACGCTGTTGCCGCTAATGGCAGCGGAAGAATAAACTGCCGAACCAGTTGCATACTTCCAGCACACTGAATCCTGGGAATATGAGTTTTGCAAACAGCAAAGGACTAAAACGATGATTGTAATATTTCTGAGGTTCATTTAACCTTAAAATTTGTCGTGAATTGATTTGTTTCCCTTGGTTAAGATTTATGGTTTTTTAATCGCGACTTAAAAATAGCGGTTCTTTGCTTTTCATTGATTGTGTATTGTCAGTTATCAGGACTTTTGTTTTTATTAATGCTTACCAAGTTTTAATGCTAGCCCCATGGATGCATATAACTTTCCGCTTCCATAGCCTAAAGGATATTCAGGATGATTACTACTTCGAGCCAGTCCATAATAAGTATATCCAAGTTCCGCATAAACATCTACCAATGGAGTTAAAAAATATCTGCCCCCAAAATTAAACCCGCCAACTATACCGTTTGGTTTCGCATCTTTTTCTAAATCAGAACCCCATATTCCAAATGCCCAGCCAGTCTTCGCCAAAATAAAAATGTCAATATTTTCATTTTTAACAAAACCAGGGTACCAACCCAGACGAAAAATTGCAGGAATTCCAAATATCTTACTGCCCTGCGTTTCTCCGCCAAGCAAACCCGATTCAAGACCGTATGAAAGGCCTGCTTTTGAATTAGGTTTCCAGTCCGCCGACAGCGATCCTCCCATAAAAACAGAACCTCCAACATTTTCACCGGCAGCAAAAGTACCCATGCCAAAAGAACAATTTAATAAAACTGTGCCGGAGGTTTTTCCTGTTTCAGGGGCCGATTGCTGGGCTGTTGTATTAATTGTAAAAAGGATAAGGATTAATAATGCTGAAATATTTATTATTTTCATGGTCTATGAACTACATTTTAGTTTTATCAAAATCAGGTTTCAATGCCTTGTAACGACGTCCCCACCATTTGTATTTGGTAAGCGATGTATAAACGGTTAACCGTTCCAGTGCTCTAAATTGTAAAAGCCAGTGAACCATTCGGTACCAAATACCAATAAAGGCAATAGACAAAGCCGATTCGATCACCATTTTAAGCGAGGCATTTTCAATCGGTAAAAACCATGCTTCAAAATATTTGTAAAACAATACCAGAAGAGCAGATTGAAATACAAGCACAAAAGCGGCGATATATCCATGTCCGGTTTCGATGGCTTTTCTGGGGCAATTGCTCATACACTTCATACAACTTTCGCAGTTGAAGGTCCAGAAAGGGTGGTTTTCGACCATTTTAACTCCTTTCACAGGACAAGCTTTTATACACAATCCGCAATTGTCGCAATCGGCTGATGCAAAATATGTTTTGGCAAGGAAAAACCTGCCAGCCAAATAATAGGCCACTGCAACAGGAGCTAAAAGAATGTCGTACACTTCAAGCAAATGTTTAAAATAACTTTTGCCCTGCATAATTTTATGAGCGAATTTCTCCACACGCTCTTTGTTCTTTGCATGCAGATATTTGACTGTCCGATCGTTAAGTCCGGGGTGAACCGAAATCCAGTTGGAGGGCATATCGACTGCCAGAATAGCTTTTGTCGTGAACCCTTTCAGGAACAGTACTAAAGCCGACAGGTAAAAAGCGATACCAGTAAGTCCGGGTGTTATAAATTTGCCTATCAGCATACCGGCGCGGGTGTTCATCAAAACCACCTTATTCTTCCCTTTTGGAAACCGCATGATAAAATGCAGCATGATTGGCGGGTAATTGAACCCGTGTATTGGTGACAAAAAGATAATGAGCGTTTCGGGTTCGGGCGCTGTTATAGCCTTCCTGTCTATTTGTGCAATATTTACAAGCTGACATTCAACCTGGTATTCCTGCGACACAGAGGCTATCCATTTTGCCACATTTCTGGAATTTCCTGTCCCTGAAAAATAGTAGATGATGATTTTTTTATATGCTTTATTAGCAAGAGTATCTGCTAAGTTCATTTTTTATAAATCTTTAATTTGAAACATTATACTTAATACTCTTTAATGTGAAAACTCCGTAAGTAAAATCACCTTCAGGATAATGCCATATTGTTTTACCAACCGTAGGAATCTTTCTGCCTTCAAATTCTTTATAAGCTAAAACCGGGGTTGACCAACGAAATTTTTTCATCGTACTATCATCCTGCAAAGCATACCTGTCGTCGGAAATAAAATTTATCAATTCGCCGGTTTCATTGAAGTACAGAATCGCTGATACCACATACTTTCCATTGGTAAGAATAACTTTTGTTGAAAGCGAATCAATCTCTTCCCATGTTAAGCGGCTATCAATCAGGCTGCCGGGAGCAAAAATGCACATGTCGTTCAACAACGTTACTGTTTCGGCCAGGGTTAGTTCTTCGCCTTTAATATCAACCACTTTAAACAAATCTGCCACTTTTACCTGAAAACTGGCCTGGTAGTTTTGGTAGATGTGCAAGGCACGAAACGGGATTCCCATCTTACCTGCTTTCATCAGAAACAGACGGGAGTAATTGCCATAAAAATTATACTGAACGGAATGCGACTTCATTGGTTTATCACCGGGTTTACGGTACATATCTGCATCAAATTCGATGAATACATTCTGAGGTTTGTTTTTACCAATTGCTCCTGTATAAACCAGGTATTTTTTTACACAATCCGGTAGATGAGTGATCTCCTTATCGCTGATTACATTTTCAGCCTTCAGGGGCTGTGTGGCGAATTCTTCTGTTTTCTTCAATTGAAAAATTTTTGTGGAAGAACTGCAAGATGTTAGTGCTGTCATGGTTATGGTTAAGATTAGGCAGTTTATGTTAATTCCTGCTAACGATTTCACAAAACTGAAGATTTTATATTTCGTGTTTATTTAAGCTGATATTTAAACCCAAACTTCATAAAACTCGATCCCGGCATTTCAAACGATTTCTGGTTGTAGAAA
>CAZKCK010000267.1:0-5133 GCA_964550695.1 uncultured Bacteroidales bacterium
CTATTCAAAACAAGGGTGATGTCGGGGCACTCTATGGTATGCAGTTTGCAAGAATATATGGCACCCGTGGCACGTATGGAAGTGGTCAGTCAACCTGTATGCCTACTATTATAATGGTCGATATGTATGAAAATAAAAATGGATCGGCATTTAATTGGAACGATTTTATTCCTGGTTATAACGAAAGCGATGCGGTTAAAAAAACAGCTTTTTGGTCAGTATTAAATGCTAATAAAACGGCTATTGCAACCAAGCCCGATACAGCAAAACTGGGTAATATTTACAGGGGTAGAGACCCCCGATTAATGCAATCCATTATTGTACCCTATTCAAAGTATCTTGGATATACTGGTACTGCAGAAAAAATGCAATTGTCGGTTATTGCAGAAGGTGTTACAGAGGCGAATGGTTTTTTGCGTCCGGGAAGAGCCTGGTACCCCTACAATTTCCGGAAGTTTGTTCCTGTTGGGAATATGGGTGGTGCCATTACCAGTCGTGATCATACGCCAATTAATTTTCCGATTATCCGCTTTGCAGATGTGTTGTTGATGCTTGCTGAAGCTTATAATGAAGATGGACAACTTTCGAAGGCTGTTACCGAACTTAACAAAGTTCGCTCAAGACCATCAACCAATATGCCCGGCTTAAATAGCGGGCCAGTCTGGCTGAGTGTTACAACCAAAGAACAGATGTTCCAGCGTATCATGCACGAAAGAGCGGTGGAATTATTGGGAGAAGGACATCGCTTCAGCGATTTAAAAAGATGGAGACTGGGAGTTGATTTACTGAACAAACCCGAAAAAGATTTAATAGGAAATACTGTATTCGTACGTCAGTTTGTTGAACGCGATTACTTATGGCCAATTCCGACAGCCGAAACGGATATGAACCCGGGTTTGTTGCCTAATAATCCGGGGTGGTAAATCCAGTCGCAATATTCGAAAAAGATTTGAAAATGAAACTAGCACAACACTAATAATTAACAAACACAAAGATGATTATGTGCTAGTTTCATTAGAAAAACATACAAAAATTAAGTAATGAAGTTTTCTGCAATTTCTATATCATTTGTTTTCACCTTTCTGATTCAATTCAATGTGTTTTGCAAATCAAATGGTCAGTCTGTAAGAAGACCTGACATTAGAGAGTGTGGCGATAACATAGAAAGTATGTTCAGGACACCACCATCCTCAGCCAGACCTCATACCTGGTGGCACTGGATGAATGGAAATATTTCAAAGGTTGGAATAACAACTGATCTTGAAGCGATGAAAAAAATGGGTATTGGTGGTGCAACGATTTTTAATGTCTCCTACAAAATTCCATCTGGCAATGTATCGTTTATGTCGAAGGAGTGGCGTGATTTATTTAAGCATGCCGTCAATGAAGCTGATCGGTTGGGAATAGAACTTGGTGTACATAACTGTGAGGGATGGTCGGTTAGTGGAGGTCCCTGGATTCCTGTTGATCAATCGATGCAAAAACTCACATCGAGTCATGTGGTTGTAAGGGGACCCCGCAAAGTTTCATTAAACTTGCCAATGCCGGAAATTACCAAAAAATCAACCGGTTGGATAACATCTCATCCGATTGATCCCTTCTACCGTGATATTTCCGTAATCGCAATGAAAATCCCCGAGGGTGAGCTACAGTCAATGCATGATGCTTATCCCACCATATCTGGAAATACAGAAGGAGTAGATTATGCAAAACTGCTCGATGGCGATGTAAATAGCGGCATCAAGCTCCCCCGGGCAACACCGGATCGACCTCAAATAATCGAACTTGATATGAAGTCACCGTATACGGCCCGTACATTGCTGCTTAATACCTGGTCAGGACAGACTCATCTTAGCGACCAGGGACACGAAGGAGAGTTACATACTTCCTACGACGGAAAAAACTTCACCAAAGTGACGTCTTTTGCAATTGTTTCTGATGAACATCACGGCAGACTTGCACTGCCGATTCCTGTTACAACATCCCGGTTTTGGCGTATTGTTTTTACAAAGGCCAACCCCCGTGCCAGAGATATGCGTATTGCTGAAATCGACTTACAACAAGGCGTACGTATTGGCGATTGGCCGGAAAAGGCTGGTTTCATAAGAAGTCGAAACGATATGGGTAATCCGGAGAATACTCATTATAGTTCAAAAGGAATTATCCCGGAAAATGAAATACTTGACATTACTGATCAGATGGATAGTTCCGGGAGACTGTTATGGGATGTTCCGGAAGGTACGTGGAAAATTCTTCGCATCGGCCATACTTCTACCGGCAAAGAAAATCACTGGGCTACAACAGAAATACTTAGTCTTGAGAGCGACAAAATGAACCCATATGCAGTAAAAACGCACTATGATTCATTTATCGGAGAGCTGGTTAAAGAGGTCGGACCACTTACAGGAAAAACTTTTAAGCATGTACTTGTCGATTCATGGGAAGCAGGCGTTCAGAACTGGACCCCTGAATTTATTTATGAATTTAAGAAGCGACGAGGTTACGATCCTATTCCATTTCTGCCTGCAACATTCGGTTATATTGTTAATTCACATGAAATCAGTGAGCGTTTTCTGTGGGATTTTCGCAGGACAATTGCTGATCTTATTGCCGACAATCATGCACTAAAGATGAAAAAAATGGCAAATAGCGATGGGCTGTCACTTGCTATAGAAGCTTACGGTCCCAACAGAAACTTCGATAACTTTCAGGTAGCTATTCGCAGCGATCAACCCATGACAGAATTTTGGTTTGGTCGCAAAGGAAGAGAAGGTTTGGGAAAGCATGCTTCATCAGCAGCACATGCTATGGGCTTAAAGGTTACCGGGGCTGAAGCTTTTACAGCAAACGCACAATTTGCAGGGTGGAAGGATCATCCATATGCTATGAAAGCAACGGGTGACCTGATGTTTTCGAGCGGTGTAAACAGGATGGTATTACACAGCTGGGTTCATCAACCATGGCCGGACTTAAAACCCGGATTAACCTTTGGTCCGTTTGGTATCAATATCAATAAAAATACAACCTGGTTTAAGCAGGGAAAAGCATGGATTGACTATTTAACACGCTGCCAATATATGTTACAGGAGGGGCAATTTATGGCAGATATAGCAATCTTTACCGGGGAACACGCACCAAATAATGGAGGTCAACGGGATCCTGCTTCAGAAATTCCACCGGGTTACGATTATGATTATATGAATGCAGAGGTGCTTGCAACAGCATATGTGAAGAATGGTCGTATTACACTCCCCTCCGGAATGTCATACCGCTTACTTATTCTACGAAACAGCACTTCACTTACACCTGAATTAACAAGAAAAATCAAAGATTTGATTGCTGAAGGCGCTCTTGTTAGTGGCCAAAAGCCTGAAAAATCACCTGGCCTGACTGGCTACCCACACTGTGATGATGATGTTAGTAAATATGCGTCAATGGCGTGGGGTAATGTTGATGGCATATCGATCACAAAGAACTCATATGGCAAAGGCAGAGTATATGACGGCTTAAGTATTGCCGATATTCTGAATACAGAATGTATATCTCCTGCAATTAAAAACCTCAATGGGAATATTGCATGGCAACACAGAAAAATTGACAATTCAGAAGTGTTCTTTATTTCGAGTCAAACCGCCGATTACACATCCCCTGAATTGTCCTTCCGTATTAAAGGATACATTCCGGAATTTTGGTATCCTGATGATGGTACGATTAAAAGGGCTGGCGTTTGGAGACAAGAAAACGGACGAACCATTGTACCATTGGAGCTCGATCCCTATGGATCAATGTTCGTTGTGTTTCGAAAAAAAGGTAAGCCAGAAGTAACAGCTCTCAGCGGTAATGGTTATATCAGGCATTCAGCTGAAAAAATGGAACTGGTTGCGCATGAGAATGGATGCTTTGAAATCACAACTAAGAATGGAAAACATAATATTCGGGTTGAAAGTGTACCATCTAGCAGTAACTTATCGGGTCCATGGACAGTAAAGTTTGCTCCCTTAATGGGAGCTCCGGATATGATAGAATTAGACTCTCTGATTTCCTGGACACAACATCCCGATGATAGTGTTAAATTCTATTCGGGTACTGCTATTTATGAGACAGATTTTGAGGTTCCTACTGCTATGAAAGAGAAAAATAAAATAATCACATTGGATTTGGGACAAGTTTCAGTAATTGCTGAAGTAGTTGTGAACGATTTACCAGTCGGAGTTCTTTGGAAACCACCATTTAAAACTGATATTACAAGATTTGTTCAGGCAGGCAGGAATAAACTTAAAATAAGTATTACTAACACATGGGCAAACCGACTGATTGGTGATGAACATCAACCTACTTCAATGTCGTGGCAAAAACATCCGGGTGAGGGATTCGCTTTGAAGAACTGGCCTCAATGGTTTTCCGAAGGGAAGCAGATGCCTGAACCCGGGCGGTTCACCTTTACAACCTGGCGGCATTACGAAAAAAGCAGCTCTTTAATGCCATCGGGGTTAATTGGTCCGGTAGTGATACGATGTGCATCTGTAATTCAAACTGAAATCTGATAAATATTTCTCAACAAAAAATTAATAAATCATGATAATCTTAAAGCATTACTTTCTTCCTCTGCTGATAATGGTCATTAGTGTGTCTGTTCATGCACAGATTGACTTATTAGACAATGACATTGAAGATGTTGGTTTTAAAACATATACGATTGATCAAACAGACTTTTGGATGCCCGTTTTAAAACCAGGTACAGGATATTGGAAAACCGATGGTGCTAACGGATCACGAACCTCGGTACGTGTTCATAATACTTTGACAAATCCAAATTATAAATCGGCTTATCATTATTTGCAGGTTTGTATGGATGAAAACAATAATGGTTGCAATTATGTGTGGCGTAAATTTTCGGTCAGATGATTGGGATAAATGAAATTGAAAAAAAAATGATATTAAAAATGATATTAAAAATGAATTTAAAAGTGTTCTTAGGTGTATTACTCCTGTCTATATTACAGCCAGTTGATGCAAAAGTGTATTCTAACGAACTTAAAACAATCGAAATTAAAACGGTTGTAAATAAAGCAATTCTCTGGCAAAAGAAAAATATGCCTACCAAAGGTCGTGAAATTTGGAATCCCCAATTTA
>CAZKCK010000268.1:0-2109 GCA_964550695.1 uncultured Bacteroidales bacterium
TTTTCAGCAGATACCGCATACCAAACAGGGTCAGTTTTAAAGCCAGCATGATCAGAATCAACTGATGATTGCCCAGACTGATAATTGTTACCAGTACAGCAGTGGTAAGTACTTCGCCACTGTGATAGTAACATGCGGTTTTCAGGGGCTTTGCAGTATACAGCAGGTCAACCGATAATAAGGCAGCGAATGCGGCAAACAGTGTTAGTGCATTCATCCACATGCTTCCTGGCAGGAATACCCTTTCCAGTGTAAGAAGCACCATAAAGAATGCGGTTGCCACAATTTCGCGGCTCAGCGGACTGTTTTTAATATTCACGACAGCCCTTGGTGCACGGAGTTTCCTGCCCAGATGAAGCCCTGAAAGCATCAGTGAAATCCAACCCAATGCAATGTCGGTAAACGGAATCGGATGTGCCGGAGAAATTACCGATGCGGCATACCGGCCCACAACCCACGCCATCGTAAGCGTAAAGAAAATCAGAGGCCATTCTTCTTTCAGGATTATTTTACCCTGCGTTTTTCGTCTTTCAAAGGGCAGCTGTTTTTCACCGGTATTGTCAGGATCGTCAGAAATAATCTGTACTCTTTGTTTCTGCCGGCCTGTGATTTCAAGTGAAGGGGCCGTTCCATACTGCTGAAACGGCACTCCAGCGGGTTTGTTTTCCTGATCTGACAATTGCAGTGCACCCGTGGGGCAATGCGCCACACATGAAGGTGATTCGCCCTTTATCAGGTTGTCGTTACAAAAATCACATTTCTGAATCAACCCTGACGTTTGTTCGTATTTGGGTGCATCATACGGGCAGACCCAGGTACAGAACCTGCAGCCTATACATTTTTCCTGATCATGGAGCACCGCACCGGTAATGGCATCACGCGAATAGGCCCCGGCCGGACAGTTCTTCAGGCAGGGAGCCTCGGCGCAGTGATTGCATGCCATCGAAAGGTGGTACACAGGCAAAAATGGATGTGCAGCAGTGTTGTATGTACTGATGCTCCTCCAAAAGAGCAGGGGAGAAGTGTTGTTTTTAATGGCACATCCCACAGCGCATGCCTGGCAGCCCACACAACGGTCGCGGTCAAATACAAAGAAGGGTTTGGGAGATTGGTTGTTCATAATTTCCATATTAAAATTCCCAGTCCGCTTTTTTAATTTCTACCATCGTATCATGAAAGGCTGTTCCAAATCCCATATCCGTTTCGCGCCCTTTTGAAAGGAAGTTGGCATTGCCTCCCGATGCGGCCCACCAGCCGTTGGTGAGTGAAATACAGCCTTTTTTGATTCCAGCGGTGATGCAGGCCTTTACCCTGATGCTTCCACGCTGGTTAAATAGTTCGGCCATGTCCCCGTCTTTTATTTTGCGAACCTGCGCATTCACAGGATGTATATGTACAAGTGGTTCGGGTTCCAAAGCCTTCATCCATGCCAGGTTGCCAAATTGTGAATGAATACGGTTCTTGGTACAGGGGGTAATCAGGAGCAATGGATAATCATCGGTATCAGTTTCTTCTATTTCTGTGAGTTCTTTGAAATCTGCCAGTTCATTGGCATTCCATCGTTGGCGGGCTTCAGGTGTGAATAACTCAATTTTGCCCGAAGGGGTCCTGAAAACCATATTCTCAAAGGCAATTTCCTGATTTGATGCAGGCAGCAACGGCCCTTGCTTCAGCGCCTCCCACCCGAGTTCAGGGAATGGGCGTAGTTTGTCATTCAGAAAGGCTTCTGTTCCCGCATCTCCGGGTACCGGCAGGTTTTGCAATATGGTTTCCTGACTGATGCCAATCTTTTGTGCAAGCAAATACCAGATTTCTGATTCGGGCTTGACTTCGCCGGAAGGTTCAAGGATTTTCTGACGCAACTGTACATAAGGGCTCCAGTAACTGCCAATCAGGTCGCTTTGTTCAAACATGTTTTTGGCAGGAAGAATGATGTCAGCCATATTGGCCGTATCGGTCATAAACTGTTCAACCACCACTTTGAACTCAAGGTTTTCAAAGGCTTTTCTGACCGAATTTGTATCAGGATTCTGGGTAAGCGGATTGGCGCGTTCCACCCACAGCATCCTGAGGGCAGGATTGCGCAGGTTCAGCATATCTTCGCCCAGC
>CAZKCK010000268.1:2209-3554 GCA_964550695.1 uncultured Bacteroidales bacterium
TCCGCAATTTCAGTCAGGGCATCTTCCCAACTGATTCTTTCGAACCCGGTTCCTGAGGCCTTTCGTCTTAACGGATAAAGAATGCGGTCGGGGGCTGTGGCACGTTGTATATAGCTCAATCCTTTGATGCATACGCCCGAAGCCGTGCACCTGTTGCCCGGATGTGCCGCAATACCGGTGATGCGGCCGTCTTCAACGGTAACTTTCATCGAACAGGTACTGTAACAGTTACGCGGGCAAACCGTGTTATAAATCATGAGATTGTAGTGAATTGATGCCAGTTATAAAATTGCAGAATCAGGTCTTAGGTGGAATTTGATGAGTTGGTGCTTTTGTGGCTTTATTATGCTTTTAGTCATCTTTGTATCAAATTCCGGAAGTATTCAGGTTTCCCAGACTGATGGTGATGGTTTTCTTTTGTTTCGGATCATCATCATTATTGAGGATCATGGTTACCTGCAGATGCACATTGTAAATACTGATATCAGTTTCTTTGGAGGATATCTTGCCAATTTTCAGGATATCGGCATTGATGATCCCATAGCGGCGTGAGATTTCGTGTTCAAAGATTTCATCGGGATGCTGTTTCAGAATTTCGCGGTTGTAACCTCTGAAATCGAAGATGTTCGATATTTCCTGTATGCTGATCACCTGAAGGTTTTCGAGTCCTTCCATATTGATGGTAAACCATGAATGCACATTCTCATCAATCAGACAACGGTTCAGGTCGTCTTTCACCAGTATTCTTGCGCAGTTGATGATGCCCCGGCCATAGTAATTCTCTCCGAACATATACACTTTTTCAAGGGTAATGGCATAGCGCATCGAGATTCCGCCAATGATTTTTCGTAAGCGCGGATATACGTGATAGGCATTGTAAGTACGCAGCACCACTGCAAAATTGATGGCGAAAATGAGGCAGTGCAGAGGGTTGTCGAGCATGAGATAACCGCCGTCGCCGGTGCTGATGAAGTTCTTGTAGAAATCTTCGCGGGCATATTTCTGGAAGATGAACCTGTGGTTTTTAATGCACAGGTTGATGGCCATATCAAACAATGTTTTGAAGAGAAAAGGGATGAGCGTCTGTTCAAACACACCATAGGAACTGTATTTGTAGATATCGATTCCGAGGACGGCTTTTCGGGGAATTTCACCATAACCTACATATTTTCTGAGCTTGTCGGCTAAATCCTGACTTTCAGGGATGAGGTTGGTTTTCTCGAATACAACGCGGGTATCGTTTTCTTCGAGTATTTTGCGTATTGATTCGTAATCAAGACTTTTCGTATTTTTCTTTTTGGCCATTTCAGTCGCAAATTTGGTGTAAACTTACGGAAAAAATGTG
>CAZKCK010000268.1:3654-5115 GCA_964550695.1 uncultured Bacteroidales bacterium
AAAGTCAGGATGCCATGTTGCTGCCGTTGTCATATAGGTGTAAAAAGTTACTATGCCATGTTGCCGCCATTAATATATAGGACTGAAAAGTCAGGATGCCATGTTGCTGCCGTTCTCATATAGGTGTAAAAAGTTACTATGCCATGTTGCTGCCATTAACATACTGGTATAAAAAGTTACAATGGTATGTTGCCGCTGATAATCTTAAGGTGTAAAGAGTGAAGATGCCCTTAAATTATCCATCTGATAGTGTTTTCTTTTTTACACATACGTGATTTTGTTAGTTTTTATGTTTTTGCAGAAGTCAATGTTTCTTTTTAAAAACTTATCCACTTCTTTTTATTCCTTCATGTGCCTTACCTATCTTTGCAGATGCGTACATGATTTGAATAAAACACTGTAAAATACTGTTTTAGTTATTATTCCGGTGTAAGTTCAGGTTGTGCTATCCAATCCAACTAATACCCAACCCTGATGATTGTTTTTTTTAAAGGCCGGCAAAATAACCTCTTCGTGGTTGAAACCCAAGAGGCTTTCATCACCCCTGAAATCACAAAACTATGCTGGCTGTTTGGCGAAGCCTCGATTGTTGATCAGCAGCAGGTTGACGGCACCTTCACCGGTCCGCGCCGCGAGATGGTTACACCCTGGAGCACCAATGCAGTCGAAATTACCCAGAACATGGGCATCTCAGGCATCGTGCGCATTGAGGAGTTTATACAATCTGATCAGTCACAGCCCGTTTTTGATCCCATGCTGCAGGCTGTTTACCACAACCCCGGTCAGCAGGTGTTTACCCTTACCCGTAAAGCAGAAGCACTTCGTGAAATTGAAGATATTGCATCCTATAATCTTTCCGAAGGTCTCGCCCTCAGCCCCGAAGAAGTTGAGTACCTGCAGGGATTAAGTGCAAAAATCGGCCGCAGACTCACTGACAGCGAGGTATTCGGATTCTCTCAGGTAAATTCGGAACATTGCCGGCATAAAATATTCAATGGTACATTTATAATTGATGGTGAGGAGAAAAAGGACAGTTTGTTTGCACTCATCAAACGCACCAGTGCCCAAAATCCCAACCTGCTTGTATCAGCCTACAAGGACAATGTAGCATTTATCGTGGGTCCTGCCATTGAACAGTTTGCACCCGAAACACAACATCAGCCCGATTATTTCACCCTTACGCCCATTGACTCGGTCATCTCGCTGAAGGCCGAAACCCATAATTTTCCTACCACGGTGGAACCCTTTAACGGAGCATCCACAGGTACCGGTGGTGAAATCCGCGACCGTCTGGCCGGTGGAAAAGGAAGCCTGCCCATTGCCGGTACTGCCGTGTACATGACATCGTATCCGCGCACTGAACCCGACCGTACCTGGGAAGAAGCGACAACACCCCGAAAGTGGTTGTACCAGACGCCTGAGGAAATTCTGATCAAGGCATCAAACGGTGCCAGTGACTTC
>CAZKCK010000269.1:0-5078 GCA_964550695.1 uncultured Bacteroidales bacterium
TAATTAAAAATTAAAAATTCCTAATTAATAATTACTTTCCGGTTGTAAATGCCTTTGTCTCCGGTAACATTCAGGAAGTAAATGCCTTTGGCCATACGGGCCACATCAAGGCTCTTCTCAAAAGTTCCGCTGAAAGCACTCAGGGTTTCGGTATAAACGGTTTTGCCATTGGCATCAGTGAGTCTGATATTCATTGATTGGGTGTTTTCAACATCAAATGAAATGTTCAGTTTATCTGAAGCCGGGTTTGGATACAGGTGGAAAGCCTTCAGCAATTCCTGCGATTCAACGCCCACGTTCAGAGTTTCATAATGTACACTCCAGCCTTTATTGCTTGTGCCGCCATCTGATTTCCATATCAGCAGGAACTGTCCGTGCGGAGAGGTCACAGGTGCAGGCAGATTGCCGGCAGTATACACGCCTGAATATTCGGCCAGTAACTGTGAGTTTTTCAGGTCATACACCTTGAGCCAGTCGTTGGTGGTTTCAGTTTCAAATGAATCAAAATACAAGGTTACTTCTGAAGCATACAGCGGATTGATCTTGAACATGCAGTTGGAGTTGTTGCTGTAATAGAAGGTTCCTGATCCGTCATCGAAAGAACCGCTGTATTCGCTGTAGGTTTTGGTACCAATACAGTAATTGGGGCGGTTGGCCGTGAAGTTGAGGAAGAAACCATTGGCATTGCCTGAACCATTGGTGATAAAATGAATCAAAGCTTTATTTCCGGTTGAGGTAAATGAGGGAGGAAGCGTGGTTCCGGTATATTCGCCCACGAGCGGGGCATTTACATCGGCACCGTTGTAAATCCTTACAACATCGCCACTTCCAAGATCGAAGCGGTTAAAACTGATGGTTACGCTGGTCACTGAATCCTGGGCTGTCTGCGGGTTAAAATACCATTTTGAATCTGTATTTCCCTGATAATCGGCCACCGGACCCGAGCCGTCTTCAACTGTGCCAACCATTTCTTTAACTTCGGTAAAAGCAGGTGCATAATAAGGATAACCGGTACCCGGAATGAAGTTCTTTACAATGCCCTGTGAACTGGTAAATCCACCGGCATTGGCCAGTGAATAATAACCGTTGCTGTAACCATCCCAGCCAAAGTTAAAATGGTACATGCGTGGTGAACTGTCGTCATAACCGTCAACTACAAAAGCATGTCCGCCATCGGGTGACTGACCTGAATAATACACCGGGTAACCAAGGTCGAGGTCACCTTTTACATGGTTTTCCCAAACAGTGGCTGAGTATGCCTGACGTGACATGTGAACGATTGAATTTGAATAAAGGAAATAGGTTTTTGCAGCGTAGGGTACATCATCAGAATAGGCTCCGGAGGCACCGGGTCCGTAACCCATGTTTACAGAAACACCGCAGTGAAACTGAAGTTCTGCTATGGGCAGGTTCTGAGCAACCGGTGAAGAATTAACCATTCCGTTCCAGTCGTAGGTTGTAGCACCAAAATTGGCGGAAATTGTGCCATACGGAGGCAGGTAGTAACTGTGCTGTCCGCTTCCCTGCACGGGCCAGCGCCAGTAATACATGATCTGGGCCATGGCGGTAGCCACACAACCGGCATACACGTGTCCGCCGGGACCGGATGTACTTGCAGGGCACATTTCATTGTACGGGTCGTCCTGATTCCAGGTACACGGGAGTAAAGGCTCAAGGCCCTTGCTGCCATTCTTTAAAAGCCCGGCATCACCACTGAGCAGCATCTGCCAGTTAGCAGCAATTTCAGGAGTTGCAGCAATTTTATTGGTCCTTAAATAGGCAATCTGGTTTTTGTAATCTTCCATCACCCACCTGAACGATGATTCAGGCCTGTCGTTCGTATAGCTACCGGTCAATGAATAACCAAGCACAGGAACGTAGGTATCTTCGGCTGATACTATTACAAATCCGCCGTCTTTGAAATTGAAGGCATAATAAGCTGCTTCGCCTCCGGTTTTTTCAACAATGGTTTCCGAAATGACTAAACTGCCGGCATTGCTGACAAATGCCTGGTTTGCATACTGGTTTTTTGCCACGATGATGGCATCATTTACTTCAACCTTGCGGGCAAAAGTGCCTGAAATAAGCACCAGCAACAATAAGGAGAGGAGTAGGGTTCTTCTTTTCATTGTAATTATGTGGTTTAATTGAGTTTTAAATTCTGAACTTGATTCATACATACACTGCGGACATGCAAAATTAGATAAAATTTTGAGCCTGCGGTTGATTTTGTGCGTAAAACAATCGTAACAACCGTGTTTTATTGGTTTACAATAATTTTACGTAAAGTTGTGCCACCTTCCCACCTGAAAGTAACAAGGTACAAACCATTGGCAAACCCCTGCATGTCAACGTCAAAAGAATTGCCTGAATGGTTTGTTGCGATGGTATTTTTCGTATACAGGGTTGCTCCTGCAACATCACAAATGCTCATGGTAAATTCACCTGAGATGGTAGCCGGAATGTTCACCCGGGCCATGCTTTTCACCGGATTGGGAGAAATGCTGATACCTGAAGCAACTTCGGGTGAGTTAATGCCCACGGGTTTTGAATCGTAATGCACACTCCAGCCGCCGGCGTTCATGGTATTGTTGGTTTTAAAAACCAGCAACAAATGCCCGTTGGTTGAAGTAACCGGTGCAGCCGGGCTGGCACCCGGATAAGCACCCGAGTAGGTAGCCAGCAGTTCCTGTGTGGTTCCGTCATAAACCCTTACAAAATCATTTACAGGCTCTGTATCAAAATTATCAAAATATACAGTCACTTCCGAAACATCAGCCGGCTTGATCTGGTACATACAGGTTGAATTTTCACGGTAGTTGAAATTCACGCTGCCGTCGTCAAAACTGCCTTCGGTGGCTTCAAACAGTGTTAATCCGTTGCACCATATGGGGCGGGTGGCAACAAATTCAAACAGCCAGCCATTGCCATTGTCGGTGGCATCGGTAATGAAATGGATAAACAGTTTATTACCTGTCGAAACAATGTCAGCCGGAAGGTTGGCTCCGGTATATTCACCTATCAGTGCGCCATTTTCGTTAGCACCATTGTAAATTTTCAACACATCACCGGTTCCGAGGGCAAAGCGGTTGAAATGGAGTTTGATGCCGGAAATTGAATCGGCTCCGGTCTGGGGATTCAGGTACCATTTATATTCGGAATTGGAAGTATAGGGTTTTACCGGTCCGCTCCCATCTTCAACAGTACCGGCCAAATGATTGATTTCAGTATATGCTGCCGTATTGTAGGCATAGGTATCAACAGGTCTGAAGTTTCTTACAATGGCCTGCCATGAACTGAATCCGCCCACATTGTTGATGGTATAATATCCGTCAGATTGTCCGCTCCAGCCAAAATTAAAATGGAACAGGCGCGGGGAATTGTCGTCATAACCATCGCATACAAAGGCATGGCATCCTGAATTGCTGCAACCTGAATGGTAAAGCGGGCTGCCGGCATCAATCTGCTCCATGAGCATGGCCTCCCATTCGGAATCGGTAAAATCATTCCGGTGGAGGGCTTCGGCTGCAGGATTGTATCCGAAATGTGAAATGATGGCAGCAGGCACATCCTCGCTGTAGGCTCCAGAGCCACCTGCTCCGTACATCATATCAACGGCTACTCCGCAATGGAACTGTATTTCGGCCATTTCTTCATTAAATATCTGTGTCTGGTTTCCCATGTTTTCCCATCCATAGGTACTTGCACCAAAATCAGCACTGATGGTGCCATACTGTCCGTAATTATAGGAGTGCTGACCTGTTCCCTGCAGGGGCCAGCGCCAGTAGTACATGATCTGCGACATGGCCGTTGCCACGCAACCCGAATACACATGACCACCCGGACCCTGAGAATCATCGGGGCATAAGCCATTGTATGGGTAATTCTGATTCCATTTTGAATAACACAACGGGCTTACGCTGCGGTCGCCGGCAGGAATATCGCCATTGCCGAGGCTGGTCCATTGGCTGCGGATGCCGGCATCAGCCTGCATCTGATGATTGCGCAGGTATTGTATCTGATCTTCGTAATTCGCCATGAAACTCCTGAATTCCGGGGTCTGGTCTTCGGTTTTGAATGAACCATCGGTTGAATAGGCAATCACCGGAACATAGGCATCTTCGGCAGAAATGATGACAAAGCCTCCCTCATCAAAATTGAAGACATAGTAAGCTTCCCGGCCTTCGGATTGTACGGCCTGAACCTGATGGGCATCAAAGCTGAAATTAACAGCCTTTTGAGCGGTTGCCATCCGGTTGTTCATAAATACCCTGGCAATGGCCGTTGCCTGTTCCTGGTTTACAAAAGCAGCCGACGACTGCAGGATGATGCCCAGAATGAAGGTTAAACTAAGGAGTAGATTTTTTTTCATGTTCTGAATTACAATAAATTATAGCTGGTTTGATTGGATTGGCATGGTTGGTAGAAGAATAACTATACCTCAAGAGACCTTGCAAAGGTAGTAAAATGAATGAATTATGTGTTGAATAAGGCAATTTTAGTTAATTTAAATCACTATTTTCCGATAAAAAATGCAAAACATTATAGGATTCCTCGCTTCATTTCATTACGCTCGGAATGACAGGCTTTTATGTTTTTCTTCGGGTGGCGGGTGCTTGCTTTGGCGGCTGTACCGCCAAAGCAAGCACCCGCCAGCCGCCTTTCGTCTAACCACCTGTCATTCTGAGCGTAGCGAAGAAACTCCTTATTTTTTACCGAACAACAATGAATCTAAAATAAAAGCGGAATGTTCCGGTATTACCAGTTCATGCCGCTACGATATTTGCTAAATAATCAGCATGAATACTTCAATGACAGAATCCGTGAGTTTGATTATTCTATTGTAAATAAGATTCCTCTGTCGTTACACTCCAGCGGAATGACCTGGCTGGTTGTATTGAAAGGAGGGTGTCATGTGCGGGCGGCAAAGCCGCCCGCACATGACACCCTCATATACCTAATAAGCAAATAATCAGATCAGATATTGATTTTGAAAGCATTAAATAATTTATCGGCTGCAGCTCCGGTAACACCATGGTAAGCTGCTTCCAGAATCTCACGGTCAGTCCAGCCCAGTC
>CAZKCK010000270.1:0-5073 GCA_964550695.1 uncultured Bacteroidales bacterium
TTAAATTTAATGTGGTAAATTTGAGTGCTGCTGCCATTAAAAAGCCTTTTGATTGCTTTCTTCAGATCGATAACCGGGAAGTGTTGAAGGTTACAGTCCCTTTTTCAGACAAAAAATCATTGCACATTATTGATACCGTAGCAGTTGCCTTTCCAGTGGTTGACCTGACTGATTACGGAATCCATAAAATCCGTTTTTATACTTTTTTGCCGGAAGATGACCGCAAGGAGAATGATACACTTGTGATGGAATTGTATTCCAAAGCATATGAACTCGGCAATGTGACTGGTTTTGAGCAGGATGGCAATAAATTTACGTTCAGTTGCAAGCATGCCCGCGTTCAGGTTGATTTTTGCAGAGAAGATATATTCAGGCTGCAGATGTCGTACAATGGCGATTTTACCAATCCGGCAGGTTCTGATATTGTGATCAATCCACCGGCAGGAAAGGTGGATGTTAAGTTAGAAGAAGATCTAAAAGGTGAATATTATCTGATGACAACATCAAAACTGGCACTCAGGGCTTACAGGAATCCCCTGCGTTTTGCCATGTATAAATCCGATAACAGCACATTGGTTTGGGCAGAAGCAAAAGGGCTGACCTATGGCAAAGAAACGGTTCAATACCTGCAGCGTGGCGCTAAAGAGTATTTTTATGGAGGCGGGATGCAGAACGGACGTTTTTCGCATCGCGGCAAGACCATTCATTTAAAGATAGACTGGAACTGGGAAGATGGTGGAGCACCGAATCCTGCGCCTTTTTATTTGAGTACCAGTGGCTATGGTGCTTTACGCAATACATATTCTCCTGGTGAATACACGTTTAATGATACCGTAAGGCTGCAACATGCAGAAGCCCGCTTTGATTGCTATTATTTTGCCGGAGAAACCCTTAAAGATGTCCTGAATGCCTATACCGATATCACCGGCAAGCCATTTTTACCTCCGCGCTGGGCACTGGGCATGGGAGATGCCAACTGTTATAACAGGGGGGCAAACAATGGCAGAAATACCACCGGATATGCCGGTACGACCCCTGATGTAATTCCTCTGATTGCCGAAAAGTACATTGCCAACCGGATGCCCCGCGGATGGATATTGCCCAATGACGGCTATGGTTGCGGTTATACCAAACTTGATTCGGTAGTGGTTGAATTGCGCAAAAGAGGCTTTCATACCGGTTTGTGGACGGAGAATGGTGTTGAAAAAATTGCCAGAGAAGTTGGTCAGTATGGAACACGGTTGTGTAAACTTGATGTGGCCTGGATAGGAGAGGGGTACAAATTTGCCATTGATGGGTGTAAGGCTGCCTATGGAGGAATTGAAAACAGCAGCGATGCCCGTGGTTTTGTATGGTCGGTATGCGGTTGGGCAGGTTCGCACCGCAACACCGTCATGTGGACCGGCGACCAGAAAGGAAGCTGGGATTATATACGCTGGCATATCCCAACCGTTATTGGTTCAGGCCTGTCGGCCCAGAATTGTGCTACCGGTGATATTGACGGGATTTTTGGGGGAAGCGATAAAACATTTACCCGCGATTTGCAGTGGAAATGTTTCACACCGGTGCTGATGTCGATGTCAGGCTGGGCACCAAAAGATAAGCAACCCTACATGTATGGTGAACCTTACACAAGTATTAACCGGAAATACCTTCAGCTAAAATTGCGGCTCACACCCTATATGTACACTTTATGCAATGAAGCCTGTGAAACCGGAGTCCCGGCAGTCAGGGCGCTGGTGCTTGAATACCCCGATGATCCCATTACGTTTGGTACTCAAACGCAATACGAATTTTTGCTTGGAAAGAGTTTTCTGGTGGCACCTGTTTACCATGATACCACAGCGCGTGACAGTATTTATCTGCCCAAGGGCAAATGGTATGATTACCGGGATGGAACTGTTTATGAAGGGAATACGATTTTGAACGGATATCCGGCCCCGCTCGACAAGCTTCCGTTGTTTGTGAAAGCCGGTTCCATTATTCCTATGTATCAGCAGATGAATTACGATAATGAACGCCCTGCTGATACACTCACGCTTGATGTTTACCCGGGACCGGTAGCCAAATTTGAAATGTTTGAGGATGAAGGATCAAACCGGGAATACAGGCAGGGAAAGTTTGCCAAAACTGAGTTAAAAGCTGTTTCAAATAATACCGGTACCAATGTTCAGGAAATCAGTATTTCAGCAGCCAAAGGTGATTATAACGGGAAAATTCTTTCCAGAGCTTATATTATTCAGATACATTGTTCCGAAATCCCGAAGCAGGTTAAGGTACAGAATATCAATATCAAGAATTGCACAAACATGGCAGATTTTGATCAGTCTGCAACAGGCTGGTATTTTAATCCTGCTGAGAAAAACGGACTTGTTGTGATAAAAACAAACGGTTTATCAACAGGTGAAGAAGTTATCGTAAGATTCGGATATTAAAATGGATATCTTGTTTATTGATTCCAATTGATCATGCGGAATATCATGTTAAACCATTGTTAGTGAACTCTGTGTTTTCTAATTTTACCGAAAGCTGTGCATTGTTATTTGCCGATAGCAAACACGCTTCAATATCCAATCAGGCAGTCAGCCAGCGCTGAACCCATGTTTTAGAATCAAAACAACCCTTCAGTCACCGCTGAAACCATGTTCTGAAACTGAAGCAACTTTTCAGCCGGCGCTGAAACCTTGTTTTAAATTCGAATGGCCCTTTCAGCCAATGCTGAAACCATGTTTTAAAATCAAAACGCCCTTTCAGCGAGTGCTGAAACCTTCTCCGGAAAACAAAAGCCCTTTTCAGCCAATTTAAAGATGATAATCTGAAAATTCAAGATCGATCTTGCTTAGAAGGCATCCCCCTTTTTTAAAGGGCGGTAGAGGGGAATTTCATCAATATACACGATTTCTAATTGAATCCCCCTGAATCCCCCTTTTGGCAAAGGGGGCGCCTCCTTACGATGAATTTACTTAGAAGACATCCTCCTTTTTTAAGGGCGGTAGGGGGGGATTTCTTTCCAACTTATACGATTTCAATGGAATCCCCCTGAATCCCCCTTTTTGCAAAGGGGGACGCCTCCTTAAGGCAATATTGCGCTTATAAACGCCGCCGGATTGTTATCTAAAAGTATCATATCCAACGCATCAATGCTGCCATCACCATTCAGGTCTTCGGGCAGGTAGCCGGTTCCGAATGCCGCTGACAGGTTATCCTAAGATATCATATCCAGTCCATCTACCACACCGTCATGGTTAATGTTACCTGCAAAAAAGGCATATGCAAGGTCGTTCATCTGCACGAGATTCCCTCCGAATACATTAGCGTAACGGTTTGATTACTGGAAGGACCCTCACCGGTGACAACGCCAAACGAACTGATTTCTTAGCTACGTATAAAACCTTAGTGCCGTAAACAAACGGTTACAGGGATTGCTGTAAACCAACGGATTAATGAAAAATAAAGCTTCTAAGTCGTATTGCTCTCATTCGTAGAGTTGAAAATTTTTTAGGAAATGATACAATAGCTTATAAAATCTTTCTGTAAGGCCTGTGACCATAAGAGTTTTTGTAAGACATGGGCCGTGGTTGAACTCAAGATGTTTTTGCTCCATTTGATTTACCAGGTACCAATCTGCCAACGGTATTGCACTACGGTGTGGAATAAATTGCTATTTTTACTCCCTTCTCCCATGTTTAAGCTTCATAGTTAATAATCTGACGTTTTAATCTTAAAGATGCAGAATAAGAGATTGTTATAGGGTGAAACTTAATGTGATTGTAAGATAAACCTATGCTGATTAGGTTATTAGTTATAGTTTTGTCATGGGCTTATGAACAATCGTTCCTAAAAATGAAATGTTCTGTGTTGCAAAAGTTCTGGATGGGTGTACAGGCTCAGCAGCCTGCGAAACTTGTTTTGAGCGCTAACAATACAAGGGAATATTTGATTATTGCGAAGTTATACAAAAGAGTATAAATTGTAATTTTATGATTATTAAAGTTTTAAGATTGTTGTTACTTTTAGGGCTTGTTTCTGGCAATTATTTTTCGATTCAAGCTTCTTCGCTTTTTAATGGCATACCCGGAATCCGGAATTTTTCACGCTGGCAATATTCGGGAGGAATTCAAAGTTGGTCGTTTACCGAAACTGAAAATGGCTTGTTGTATTTTGCAAATAACAGTGGCTTACTTGAATACAATGGTTCAACCTGGTCGTTGTACCAATCGGTAAATGCTGTTAACAGGGTTGTTTGTGCAGATGGCAATCGGGTTTATATCGGAGCTTTCAATGATTTTGGTTATTATGAAGAGAATGAAAGGGGTAGCTTAACCTACCATTCACTAACTCCCTTACTGAACAATAAGTTTGGTGATTTTGATGAGATTTGGCGGATTCACAAAACTGATTTTGGCATTGTTTTTCAATCATTTAAGGCAATTTTTGTTTATAAGGATGAGAAAATTGAGGTTATTAAGCCTCAATCTAGCTTCCATCTTTCTTATTATGTAAATGGTAAGCTATGGGTTTATGATGAAGCACAGGGGCTTATGCAATATCAAGCTGGCAGGCTGCAGGTTGTACCAGGTGGGGATTTTTTCAGAGGAATGCAAATTTGGTCAATTTTGTCCATTACCGATGAAGAAGTAATTATTGGTACAAGTAAAAACGGTTTATTCCGTTATGCTGGCGGTACCGTAATGGCCTGGGGATCTGAAATAAACGAACGCCTAAGAAAGTACCAGCTTTATTCTGCTAAGAAGCTAAAAGACAATTACTTTGCTTTTGGAACTATTCAAAATGGTTTAATAGTAACTGATACAGCAGGGAAGCTTATTTTTGAAATGAACAAAGAACGTGGTTTGCAGAATAATACAGTTTTGGGAATCGGACAAGATTATAAGGGCAATATTTGGCTTTGCCTCGACAATGGCATCTCGATGATTGAGTTTGATACGCCCATTTCGTTCTTTCAGCAATATTTTGACATTGGTACCGGGTATGCCTCTGCAAAATTCGGATCGACTATTTACCTTGGCACCAACCAAGGGCTTTTCTATATTCATGAAAAGGATTTTGCGG
>CAZKCK010000271.1:0-5070 GCA_964550695.1 uncultured Bacteroidales bacterium
GCTGCCCCGAAGACTTTTTTCACACTCACTTCGCGTGCCCGTCCCGAAGCTGTGGCAGTTGCAAGGTTCATGAAATTAATGGACGCGATGACCAGCAAAAAAACGGCTATAAAACCAAGGATTTTAACATAAGTGTGATTCCCATTGGGCTCAATTTCATAATCAAGATTTGAGTACAGATGAATGCTTGTCAGCTTCTGTGCATTTAAGGTAATATTGTTTTTTTGTGCATCAATAAAATATTTTTTAACAAAACCGGGAAAACCGGAAGTGATGGTGCTGATATCGCGGTCATCGGCTACACGGATGTATGTCCAGAATGGATTCCAGACCCATGTTTTGGGAAGCGATCCTCTCCATTGTTTCTTTAGTGTGCTTATGGAAGCCAGCATTTCATAGCGGAAATGTGATTGACCGGGTACGTCTTTTACAATTCCGGTGACAGAGAGTTTGTAAAAATTGTCGACAACCAATTCTTTTCCAATGGGATCCTGATTCCCGAAATATTTGATTGCAGTTGATTGTGTAAGAACAATCTTGTTTGGGCCCTGAAGTGCTGTGGCAGGACTGCCTGCTATGAAAGAGGAGGGTAATACACTGAAGAAAGCCGAATCTACAAAATATAATTGGTCCTCTTTAAACTGAATTAATTGATTTGGCCATGAAGTTCGCTGAAATTCAACTACATAATCGTCGCCCCAATTGTTATATATTCTTGTATATGCTTTTACAACCTCAGGATAATCGCTCTGTAACGCCGGTGCCAGAGGTGCGGGGCAGCTTGTTGACCGTTCTGCCACTCCGCCAAAATCAGTCTGGCTTGTAATCCTGTAAACCTTATCGGCCCCCTGATAAAACCTGTCATACGAAAGCTCGTAATCGATATAGAGCATGATCAGCACAAAACTTGCAATACCGGTTGAAAGCCCGCAAACATTAATGATGGCATACGACCTGTGTCTTGTCAGGTTACGTACTGTGGTTCTGATGATATTTCTGAACATGCCTTTTGGTTTACACTTTGTGTAAGTTGAATGCTATCAATACCATGCCAGATTCACATACAGAATTAAAAATCAATAAGTAAGGAAACCGGATTTGAGAAAGCAGCCGCAAATTTGTTCATTTTACCGCATAGCTTGTCCGGTACTGAACAGTATTAACCGGTGGCTGACCACCTGCATAAAAACTTAAAATCAGGTTTAGTGCCGGATTAATTGAGACCGATTTTCCGGCTAAAAGCAAAATCTGTTGATGAAAACCTGAAGAAATAAACCCCGTCAGCCAGAGGATCTGAATAAAACCACAAAGCTTGCCCGCCTGGAATGGTTCCGGCATAAGTCTGTTCATTTTTACAGGCTCCCTTCAGATCAAACAATCCCACCTTCAGTCCTGAATAGATTGATTTATCGGGAATTAATTGAAACCTGCCATCCGGATCCTGAATAATGTTGATGTTGAATTTACCACCGGGTTTTTCCTCTGTCCCCGTCTTGGGTGGCATTAAAAATTCCAGGGCACTTTTGAGGTGGCTTTTCCAGTTTCCCCAGCTATGCCCGTCGTTGTTGAGCTGATATTTATAATTGTAACCCTTCTGTTGTAACGTATTTTTGAGATTTTCAACCAGCGGTTTCAGAACGTCAATATCATACCTGCCGATGTCGATATATAAGCTCAGATCACGTTTTGGATCGTTTTGAAATCCATTCTGAATTTCTTCCTGAACATTGCTCGACTGGGCAGCAATGAGACCGAAGATTTCAGGGTGCGACATCCCCAGCCAGAGTGAAATATTGCCCCCGTTAGAAGCTCCCAGAACCATCCGGTGGGCTGCATCAGGAAATGTACGGTACCGGTTGTCGATCCAGGGCACAATTTCCTCAGTCATAAACTTTGTAAACTTCTGTTGTTTATTACCTGCATATTCTGCGGTTCTGTCAACAGCCGGAATAAACACACCAATAACTTCAGCCATTCGGCCTGCATGTGCCAGATTATCGAAAATATTCGCAGCCGAACAAAGGTTCACATAATCAGGACCATCGTGCACGTAAACTACCGGATACCTTTTACCCGAAGTGGCATAGCCGGCAGGAAGGTAAACCAGGATAGTACGCGAATTGGTTAGATTGACACTGTAAAATGATGTGTCAGACAATTGACCGTGTGCAATCCCGGCATCCGGATCGGCTTCCTCCGGGTAATCGTACTGCGGCATCCTGAGTTCTGAATTGGGGCCATAACCTCCGAGGCAGGTGTATGGATTTCGCGGATCGAGTATCCAGTTGGATGTATTCACCACAATTTTGTAATCAAGCCTTGCGTCTGACGGATAAGTTACCGTGGTATACCAAAGGGTTGTACCCGAAAGTTTTTGCAACAGAAGCACGCCGGGATCCCAACCTGTGGCATCTCCGGCAATTGAGACCGTCTGGGCAGTACCTGTGTAAATAAAATGGCAGACCGAATCATATTCAACCACAGGGAAATGTAGCTGAGCCAGCAGGAAACTGTCGGTAACAGCTTGTTTCTGAGTTGAGGGAAGGCCGTTTACCCGGCTGATAAAATCATTAAACGACTGCGATTGCGCCATTGAAGCACAAAGAAACAGTATGATGGGAACCAATAATATTTTTCGCATATACAGCTTTTTGGCAAAGATACGTAATGTTTAATTGTGCAGTTTTCACTTGATTCCGCCTTCTGCCCATTTTCCCGGAACCAACAATTACAACGTGATGATATTTTTCCGAATTTTGCAGGCGCTACAGAAATCCGCTTACCCGAAACAGGATTTTTACTTATAATATCAATAAGTTGCTGACAACCTGTTTTTTGTAGAAGTATTGGCAATTTACACTGTACGATTCAATTAATAACCTGAATTTTTATGCTATACGATACCCCTGATCCAAATAAGCGGGAAACAACCGTCATTGTAGGAATAATTACACCTCAGCAAAATGAACGGAAGGTGGAGGAATACCTCGATGAACTTGAATTTTTGGTTGATACTGCCGGAGGAGTGGTCAAAAAACGATACCGTCAGCGCCTGCCTTATGCTGATCCAAAAACATTTGTTGGTTCAGGCCGGTTGGCAGAGATTGCAGCGTATATTAAAGACAATGAGATCAGTATGGCTGTTTTTGATGATGAACTCTCGGCCAGCCAGTTCAGGAATATTGAAAAGGCCCTCAATTGCAAAATACTCGACCGCAACAACCTCATTCTTGATATTTTTGCAAAACGGGCGCGTACGGCACATGCCCGTACACAGGTTGAACTTGCACAATACCAGTACCTGCTTCCACGTCTGACCCGCTTGTGGACCCATCTCGAAAAGCAAAGAGGAGGCATCGGGATGCGTGGCCCGGGTGAAAAGGAAATTGAAACCGACCGCCGTATCATTCGCGACAGGATTTCATTTTTAAAAGACAAGCTGAAGGACATTGACAAGATTAATGTTACCCAGCGCAAGAACCGCGGCCAGCTTATCAGGGTTGCCCTGGTGGGATATACCAATGTTGGCAAGTCAACACTTATGAATTTGCTGAGCAAGTCAGATGTTTTTGCTGAAAACAAACTCTTTGCAACACTCGATACCACTGTACGCAAGGTAGTTCTCGGAAGCACACCTTTTTTACTTTCAGATACGGTCGGGTTTATCAGGAAATTGCCCCATGCACTGGTAGAGTCGTTCAAATCAACGCTCGACGAAGTGCGTGAAGCCGACCTGCTGGTGCACGTGGCTGATATTTCACATCCCACACTTGAAGAGCAGATAAGTATTGTGCAGCAAACACTTACCGAAATTGGTGCAGGGAACAAGCCTGTAATAATGGTGTTCAACAAAATCGACCTCCTGCCTGAACCTGCGGCACCTGATGAGATACAAGACAACATGACCCAGATCCCATCACTCGAAGAATTGCGCAATAGCTGGATGGCCCGTGACAATGCTCCATCCGTCTTTATATCGGCGGTCAACCGTGCCGATACTGAAACATTGAAGCAAATTATGCTTGAGCAGATTATCAAACAGTACCATATCAGGTTCCCTTATGCTTCAGGGTTTCCTGAAATAACCTAATCTGATTTTACTTCACAATCATCTTAGTTTGCCATCAGTCGCCAATATATCCAGAAGTCGGGCATCGTTGCGCCTGTCGGGGATTTGCATTTCAGGTGAAAGCCACGGATAACCCAGTCTGACTTCGATAAAGTTGTAACCATCCACCATGATTGGATCGATGTACACCCAATCGCAGATGGATGATGAAAATGCCGCCCAGAAATAACCCGTGTACAGTGGTTTCTGATTAATGGCAATGGCAAAGGTTTTCCCGTGAAGCTTCTCCGGACCCACGCTATTCAGGAAAGCGGTTGCCTTTGGGGTGAGGTAAAAACGGTGTGTGGCACGCTCATAGTAATGAATATCAGCGTATCTGACCAGAATGGTGTCGCTCAGTACAACAGATTCTTCAGCAATGGCCTTGCTGCCGGGTTTGGTGGCATAGGTTTTTAACTGAATAATATCAACTGAACTGTTGGAAGGGGAGGTGTCATCGTGATGGCAGGCTGCAAAAAACAGAGCCAGAAAAAGAAAGGAAAGTCTGATGGCATGCATGGCAATTCCGGATAATAAAAATTAAACAATGGTTGGTTTATAAAAACACAAATTAGCAACAAAAATAAAGCCGGAAATTTGATGTGAGGATGAGAGGATATGAGAATTTGAGGATGTGGAAATGTGAGGATGTGAAAATGTGAGGATGTAGAAATATGAAAATGTGAGAATGTGAAAATGTGCTGGTGTGCTCATGTGCTCATGAAAATCTTCAAAACGATATCTTATCCTTAGGTGGATAAATGCACTTACTATACAGAAGGGTGAGGATTCTACTGGTTACAATTTCTTCCCGGAAATTCGGGCAAGGTTTCTACCTGTTTTTCTGGTAAGCACGGCAATGGATTTCACATGACAAACCACCACACTTTAATAAGGCATTACCCGGGGAAAATGATTAAAAAATAATCAAAAACCCCTGTTTCATTGAGCCAACGTTAAAA
>CAZKCK010000272.1:0-5041 GCA_964550695.1 uncultured Bacteroidales bacterium
TAGAACTAGGTTTTGGGGGACAGTTACACCTATCAATCAAGTTATAACCGCTTTTATTAAAACGAAAAACCGCATATAACATGCCGCTAAATCGCAACAAAACTAGCCAATTCGTGCTCATTAAGGTGCTGCTTTTGATGCGTTTAGCGGCCATACGTTATGTGCAATCCTCCCAATCGCTCACAACTGACTTGTGAAGCCAACGGTTAAGAGGAGAAAATGGAAAATTTGACATATTAATACAAATGGTATGACGCTGTATTTTAACTTAATACAAAAACGTTATTCAGAACTTTACAAAGACAGAACCGTTCAAAGTTATAGAAATGTATAAAACAAAATAATGGGTAAGACGACACTTTATATAGCGACGACACTTGACGGTAAAATTGCACGAAAAGACGGTAGTTTGGATTGGTTGTTCGCCTTACCAAACCCGAATCAAATTGACCACGGTTACGGACAATTTTTAAGCAACATCGGTACTATTTTAATGGGTAAGAACACGTACAAGGAAATAATCGGGTTTGGAGTAGACTGGCCATACACAGGAATGAACTCCCACGTGGTGACAACTGACAAAGACTTCAAACCGACCACCCCTGACACATTTATCGTTGCGACCAACCTGACAGCTTTTGTAAACGACCTGAAGAAAAAAAACGAAAAAGATATTTGGCTTATTGGCGGTGGACAACTTATTGCTTCATTCCTTGAAAACGACCTGTTGGACAGAATGATTTTGACGCTGATACCATCCACAATTGGAGAAGGTATTCCTTTGTTTCCGGACATTGCAAAAGAAACAACCTGGACCTTGATAAATGTTGAAAGATTTGAAACAGGAGTTGTAAACCTGACCTATGACAGAAAACAGAAACACTGCCTATGATATCTCATATAAGGTGTTGGTGTTTAAGTGGTTAAATGATGCATTCTGCTCCGCATCGGTGTTTGTGCCGGCGGATAGGGACGAAGCCCTGCAATCCCCAACGTTTCATACACGCAACCGTTATGTGCAAGCATCTGCAGACAAACAATAAATTGAAAGTTTAAAATGTTACAATTAATTGGACTATTAGCAATTTCCTGGTTAACTGTTTGGCTTTTTGAAAAAGGGAACTTATCCGTTTTAGGGTTGACACCTACCAAAGCCAGACTGAAATATTTTGCAATCCTTTTTTTTGTTTCGGCCATACTTTCTGCGACGGCTTTTCTGTTGAGAATGTACTTTGCAAAAGAAGAATACACCGTTTCCCAAAATTTGACAATAAAGTTAATTTTACGTGAAACCTGGTATCAATTCAGAACTGTTCTAACTGAAGAATTACTCTGCAGGGGTGCGTTACTTTACATTCTGATTAGAAAACTCGGCCCGACAAAAGCGGTTATTATTTCCTCTGTAATTTTCGCTTTACTGCATTGGATAAATGCAGGCGTTTGGGGCAACTTGACACACATGGCCATTGTGTTTACTTTTACATTTGCAATGGGACTTTTATTGGCATACTCGTATGCCAGAACTTTTTCTTTGCTTATACCGCTTGCTATACACTTCGGATGGAACCTGACCCAGAATTTTATTTTTCCAGACACCGCAACAGGCAACCACATATTTACATTGGCAGCACCTCCCCCGGCAGTTACCATTTCGTATCTCGCGTTCTATACCATGCTATTGTTTCCAAAAATATCAGTGCTTGTATTTGACTATTTAATTGTAAAACATCATCGACAAGTTGAAATGCCTTATAAAAGTGCCAGCACATAATACGGGTTTGGCAAAAGTAAAACCAACACAACCATTGAAAAAGAAATAACAGCAGAACGCCCATGAAAAGAATGACTTTAATAACTTTGGCACTGGCAACATCCTTTTATATTGGTTTTGCCTTCAAATCAATTACGGTAAACAATTCAAAAGACAACATAAATATGAAAAAAGTAACAGGAATTGGCGGCATTTTTTTCAAATGCAAAGACCCCGAAAAAATGCGGGACTGGTATAAAACCCATTTGGGGCTGAACACGAATGAATACGGAACCGTGTTTGAATGGCGGCAGGCTGCCGATTCTACGAAAAAAGGGTTTTCGCAGTGGAGTCCGTTTAAGGAAAAGACAACCTACTTTGAACCGTCCACAAAGGAATTTATGATCAACTACCGGGTTGAAAACCTGGAAGCCCTTGTCGAAGAGCTGAAAAAAGAAGGCGTGACCATTACCGACACCATAGAAACCTATGAGTACGGTAAATTCGTGCACATCATGGACATTGAAGGGAACAAAATAGAATTGTGGGAGCCAAACGATGTTGAATATGAAAAACTCGGGATCCAGATGGGGCTTGAGACGACCAAATGATCCGGCCAGGCTTTCCTGCGATGGATTACAGTTTCAGGGTTTTGTTGTTCATTGATTATTGACAATCTCGGAAAAGTGAATAAATGATTCACTTCCACCCAGGCTCTTTTTTGCCAAAGTCTATTACTCCAGGCAATATCAATACGACGCCTGTTATGTCGGTACTGTTCGTTTCAGGATTACCGAACCGGAGCCGTTCACACGATTTCAGATATGGGGAATAGAATTTTTGAAATTGTCGTAGCTGTAACGTTATCAGCAGGCCTGAAGGACAACACAACAATATAAACACTGATCATAATAATTAAACTGATTGAGCACAATTATACCAGTAAAGTGAAAAAGCACTTAAAGGCCAGTTATTATAGAACCAGCGCTGAAAGCGCGCAATATGATTAACCGTGGGTAAAACCCACGGAAACTATGCTACAATACAATCCTAAGCCCTGAAGGGGCGATATATTATCCAGTAGCAGTAATATGCCGCCCTTTCAGGGCTAAAGTTGGCCATGATTTGCAATAACCGTGGGCTTCACCCACGGTTATGAAGTGACGCCACTTTGTGGCTAATTGGTGACCATATCCTTAACTGGTATGATTGCGCTCAATCAATTAATTAAAATAACAGATATGGAAAATACCGGACTAAAGAAATGGCAATCAAACTGGCTTCTGTTTTTAGGAGTTCTGCTATTCTTATTGGGATTACTCATTGGCTTATTTATTCCAGTAATGACAAATCCAAGAATGGGGCTTACCGCTCACCTCGAAGGAGTGATGAATGGAATGTTTTTGGTCATTTTGGGACTTATCTGGAACAGACTTGTTATCAATGACAGATGGTTAACTTATACATTTTGGCTGACACTATACGGGTCCTTCGCAAATTTTGCGGCGGTTGCAATTGCAGCCATTACCGGAGCCGGGAAAATGATGCCAATAGCAGGTGGCAAAGAGGGTACGACGGTTGTTGAAGGACTCATCTCTTTTTTACTTATTACGCTTGCGCTTGCCATGATCATTGTTTGTGTAGTTATATTGAACGGTCTCTATAAAAATATAAGGCGGCCTTATGACCATGAAACTAAAAGCTAACAGACATCTTTTGACCATTATTTCAGATGCATCATTAAGCAATTATTGAATCATAGTACGCCAACTGATAACCATCCGGATAAAATGAAGAGAATAAACCTTACAATGTGTATTTCATTTGCGACCTTCGCAGGCTACCCGCAATGGACTGTTTTGAATACAGGAACGGACATGGATCTGTATTCAGTGTATTTTGCCGATTCCTTAAACGGTTGTGCAGTTGGTGTTGCTGCCACAGTTTTGAGGACTGAAGACGGTGGCATTAGCTGGGAATTAATCCCGAATGTGCCAGCCAATGCATTAAGATCTGTTACTTTCCCCAATGCACGAACCGGATTCGCAGTGGGACTAAGCGGATCTGTTGTGAAAACGACCGATTATGGTTCAACATGGGTAGATCAGTCTCCGGCTCAGATACAATTGTATGGTGCCTGTTTTTTCGACACCCTTACCGGAATTGCAGTCGGGGGTGATCTTGATTATGGAGCGATCATTCGGACTACTGATGGAGGGCTTACATGGATTCCTGTAACATCTTCTGTCATGGACAGATTAAAATCCGTTTACTTTATCAATGACAATATTGGTTTTATTGTTGGTAATTACGGGAAGAAATTACAGCCACAGGTTTGCTGCAGCAATGTAAAGATCAAATAATATCATCATGGTACACAAGATAACGATTCGTCTTTTGCTGTTTCTCATATTTATCAGCGCCTGTAAAAAAGAGAAAGACGATCCTTATGTCAGGTCAGCTACCGTTGAAATTGGTGACTACACGAACATGGTACGTCATATTTACGACAGTGTAATTGTTTGCCAGGGATTTCCGGCCAGTATTGATCTGGACATGGACAATGATAAAATATCAGATGTCAGGCTGATCAGTCTGATATGGGGATCTGCCGGACTGGGCCATCATCCGCGTTCAGAGCTGTATTGCTTAACGGAAAATGTATCCATCTCGGGTTATTATACCGCTGATACTACCTTTTTTTCTTTTGATCAGTCCTCGTATATCGGAAATGACAGTACCGTGAATATTAACGAATACTACCGGTATTCATGCCATAAAATCAGTGATCATGACTCTGTTGTAAACATTGAACTGAATTCCTTTAAGGTTCTGATTCTTAGTCAGAAAGATATAATCAATCAGCAAGACGTTTTCAAAACAGATTCCATCATACTCACCGATGAATCCTATGGTTATCCGCCATATATAACCTACCTGCAAGACACTGTTATCCACAAATACCAGATCATGTATAATGATTGTAACACTTTCCCGCTTAACGATGTCAATTTTTTGGGTATCAGAATAATGAAAGGAAATGAGATCAAGTATGGGTGGATTAAGCTATCCATTATTGATAAAAATAAAATCGTAGTGTTTGAAACGGCAATTCAGAAATAACCGGCAGCAGCTGATAACGGGGACTTCGTGGGCAATGCAGCCGAGGGTTTTCAGCTTTGCATGGGGTATAAAACTTGGTTTACAGGAAATACGTAGAAATGATCGGTTAGCAGAACGTTAGGCTACATGGTAAAGGCGTTTAGCCAAAATCTTTTAGAAATTTGACAA